>DATGFS010000028.1 GCA_035308905.1 bacterium
ATCGACGCGCGGGTGACGGTGACCTGCTGGGCCTGACCTGCCCGCTCGATCGTCAGGACGACCGGGGAGCCGGCCGGCCCGCGGATCAACTGGCTCGCCTGCTGCACGGTCGCGTCGCGCAGCGACGTGCCGCCGACGCCGATGATCTTGTCGAACCGCTTGAGACCCGCCGCTTCGGCCGGGGAGCCGGGGAAGACGTTGTCGACGAAGACCCAATGCGTGCCCGAGGCGTCGGTCTCGCCGGTGATCATGATGCCGATGCCCGAGAATCCGGGGTTGCCGTTCAAGGACTGCCGGTTTTCCTGGAACCGCGTCGGATCCATGTAGTACACGTGGCTGTCGTGAAGCGAGGCGAGCATGCCCGCGGTTGCGTCGTAGGCCAGTTGGTCCTGAGGCTCGATGCCCGTCTGCACGGCGCGGTCGAACTCTGCGAGGAACTGCTGCTCGGCTTCCGTCGTGCCGGTGCCCGCCGGGATGTCCGGCAGGACGCCCGGGCCGGCGTGGGTCTGCCGGCGCAGCGTCGCGATCGCGGCATTCAGCAGCTCGGTCGGGTGGATCTGATCGACGTAGTTGCGCTCGAGCACGGCGATCGCGGAGAAGACGAGCGATCCGGTCGCGGCGTGCGCCGGGACGATGCCGCCGGTGACCGCGGCGGTGAGAACGACGGCAATCAAGAGTGCCAGCCAGCTCTTGGATGCCGCACGAATCGGATGGTGCATGACGCTCCCCCCTTGGCGGGTTAGGTTGTGGCCGTTGTGGCCTTCACACTATCGGCCGGCGTTGAAAAAGCTGCGAAGAAAGTATGTGGAAAATGCGAAGGTCTCAGACCTTCCGCCGCCCTCTAGTGTCCGTGGAAAATAACGGTCCCGGTCCCTCCGAGAGTTCCGTTTCGTCCGGCTCCCCGGCGTTCGTCGCCCTGCCCCCGAAGCCCTTGCTTCCAGGGTTCCTCCATTATATAATATCCATGTCGTCATACATGCGTTGGCGGCGGACCCGGGAACGGTCCGCCGCGAGTGTGTCGCAGGGCCTTTCTTCGTGGCGGTAGGTGCCGGCGGGACACGCGCAAGTTGCCGGCATCAACGTTTGAGCGGCTCGCAGCCCCGTTTCCGCGGGGCGAACGGCCGCCGTCCGGCGCAGGCCGGAACACGAGGGAGGGAACGCATATTAGTGAGTCAGTCATGGAACGATCTGACGAATTACCGCAGTCGCTAGCATCGCAGGCCTCGCAGTCCCCGCAAGATCCCAAGACGTCGTTCGAGTCGTTTTCGCTTCGCCCCGAGACGCTGCGCGCCATCCAACGCATCGGCTGGCAGGAGCCGACGCCCATTCAGATGCAGGTGATTCCCGTGATGCGCCGGGGGGCCGATCTGGTGGGCCAGGCCCAGACCGGCTCGGGCAAGACCGGGGCGTTCGGCATCCCGATCGTCGACCGCGCCGAGGTCGGGCGCACCAACGGGGAGACTCCGCGGATCGGCGTGCCCGAGGCCCTCGTCCTCACGCCGACGCGGGAGCTGGCGGTCCAGGTCACGGAAGACCTGAACGCCCTCGGGCGCGAGCGCGGGGTGCGGGCCGTCGCCGTGTACGGCGGCCATTCCATCATTCGCCAGATCGAGGACCTCAAGCGGCGGCCGCAGGTGGTCGTCGCCACGCCCGGCCGGCTGCTCGACCACATGGAGCGCGGCACGCTCCGTCTCAACGGCGTGCGGGTCGCGGTCCTGGACGAGGCCGACCGGATGCTCGACATGGGCTTTCTGCCCGACGTTACGCGGATCTTGCGCCAGACGCCGTCGGGCCGGCAGACCGCGCTGTTCTCCGCGACCATGCCGCCGGCGATCCATGAGATCGCCCACCGGCAGATGCGCGACCCGATCTGGTTCCGGATCGCCTCGGCCGCGCAGACCGTCGACAGCGTGGAGCAGTTCTACCTCGAGGTCGCCGAGCAGGACAAGGTACGGGCGCTGCGCGCCCTCCTGTCCCGCGCCGAGATCACGTCGGCGCTCGTGTTCCGCCGGACCCGCCACCGCGTCGACCGGCTGGCGCGCGCGATCCCCGGGGCGGCGGTGCTGCACGGCGGTATGATGGAAGGCGCCCGCATGAAAGCCCTCCGCGCCTTCGAGCAGAAGCGGTCCCGCGTGCTGGTCGCGACCAACGTCGCGGCCCGCGGCCTGGACCTGCCCGACGTCTCGCACGTCATCAACTTCGACGTCCCGGAGGACGTCGAGACCTACGTCCACCGCATCGGCCGCACCGCGCGGGCCGGCCGGCCGGGTACCGCGATTACGTTCGTCGGGCAGTACGATCTCGAGGTGTTCGATGCCCTGCAGCGCGCGATCGGGCCGGCGCTGCGGCGTCATCCGCTGAACCTCTACGCGCGGGCGACGGCCAACTAGGCAACCGGGCGGCGGCCGGCGTAACTGAGCGATTGTAGGCGTTCCGGGCCGGGCGGCTGTTGCCGCCCGGCCCGGTCCATTTGCCCCTCTCGTTTTCGCGAGTGTCCCCTGCGCTGATCACTGCCCGGGGTAGTCGGGCAGAAACCGTCTCTTCACCGCGGCCGGCCGCGCCGCGCGCCGGCCGCGAGCGTCTGCGGGCGACCGCGGCGGATTGGGCGGCGGCCGCCGTTTGGCCGCCGACATCGCCGCGAGCGTTACGAACCCGAGACCGAGCCGCCGGCACAGCGCGTCGTCGGGCCACCATTGGTAGCGGCGGAGATCCACGGTCAGATTGCGGCGAACGCGCACGCCTTCCCTGGTGAGATCGCGCTTGTGCGCCGCACGGCCGTCGTGGCCGCCGTAGCCGATGGCCAGTCCGCCGAAGCGGTTGACGACGCGCTGCCACGGGAGCCCCCGGCCGCCCTCGTACGCGATCCAGCCCACCTCGCGCGCCGCGCGCGGCCGTCCGGCGATGAGCGCCAGCTCCCCGTACGTGACGACGCGCCCGCGCGGCACGCGGCGCAGCACCGCGTACACGAGCCGCCGGAAGTCCGACGGCTGCCGCTGCGCGGACGGGCGCCCATTTCCCCGCCGGAAGCTAGTCCGCCGGCCCACGACCGAGCGCCGCCGGCGGGCACCCATCGAGCGTGTTCACCAGCCCGGCCACGAAGCCGATATCGGCGACTTCCCGTCCGACGACCTCGACGAGGTGACCGTTGAAGTCTTCGGCCATCCCGCGGACCCGGCCGCATCGGCGGAACCTTGTCATACGCGTGAGCCGGACCGTCCGCGTTCCCACGGTGGCAATTTCGATCGCCTGCTGGAGGTAGACGCCGCGGACGTGTTCGATCGCGCCTTCGGTGAGACTGCCCGGCGGTGCGGTCGCGGCACCGGGATGTGCGAAAAGCGCCGCGGCGATGAGCGCGGCGGCCGCCGGGACGCGTGCTCGGGCCGCCGGCCGTAGGCCGAATACCGGGGGTTTCACGGGCCTCATAGGATCGTATTTACCGCGGAGGAGGCGGGGACCCCCAAAAACGACCGAGAATTCTTCTCAGCGTCAGGCCCCGGTGAGGGCCGTGCGGCTGAGACACCGCTATCGTTCCGCTGTGCGGAACACCCGCTGGGCCGTATCGGACGCGCGTTCGGAAGGGTTTGGTCACGCAACTTGCAACTTGGCGGGTGCACCTCATCCCAAGGAGATTCCCTGGAATACCGGGTATAGCCGCCGTGGTCCTCCCGTTCTCTCCTTTTATTGAAAATTTTCTCGGTTTCCCGGCAGGAAAATAGTAATGACTGTCGTATGTGCGTTATCCGAGGGGCAGAGAGGCCCCCCTGGACACCAAAAATCGAAAGGAGGGCCCAATCCGTGGCAGCTAAGAAGAAGGCAGCCAAAAAGGGCAAGAAGCGCTAAATCGCGTCTTATCCGGGTTTCACCCGGAGGGCGCTGCCCTGTAGGGCAGGGCCCTCCGGCCGTCTCTCGCGCGTCCCCGCGTCAGTCCCCCTGATCTTCCGGCCCGCCGCCGGCGTTTCCGTGCCGGAGGATGGCCACCCCCCCGAGCGGAACCGGGACTCCATGGCAGATCCCAGGGTCGACCGGCTGGCTCGTGTGCTCGTCCACTACTCCATGAAGGTGCGGAAAGGCGATCTCGTCCGGATCGGCGGCCCCGCGATCGCCGCGCCGCACATCGCCGCCGCCTATCGTGAAGTGCTGCAGGCCGGCGGGCACCCGACGGTGCGCTGCACGATCGATGGCCTCGATGAGATCTTTCTCAAGCTCGCGAGCGACGAGCAGCTGCGGTTCCTCTCGGAGCTGGACCGCCGCGAGGTCGAGGTCCTCAACTGCGAGCTCCGGTACCTCGGTGCCTACAACACCCGGGCGCTCACGCGCATTCCGCCCGAGCGGATGCGGATCCGCCGCGAGGCGACGCGCGAGATCATGACGCGCTTCATGGAGCGGGCCGCCAGGCACGAGCTGCGCTGGTGCCTGACCCAGGCCCCGGTGCACGCCGACGCGCAGGAAGCCGAGATGTCCCTCAGCGACTACGAGGATTTCGTCTACAAGGCCGGCCACGTCGACAAGGACGACCCCGTCGCCGAGTGGCAGCGCGTGGAGCGCGAGCAGGCCGCGGTCGCGCAGCGGATCGGGAAGGTCAAGACGATCCGCATCGTGGCCCCCGACACCGACCTGACGGTCGGGGTCGGGGGCCGGACGTGGATCAGCGCGGCCGGCGAGCACAACTTCCCCGACGGTGAGGTCTTCACCGGCCCCGTCGAGAACGCCACCAACGGCACCGTGCGGTTCACGTTCCCGGCGATCTACGGCGGCCGCGAAGTGACCGGCATCCGCCTCACCTTCCAGGACGGCCGGGTCACCGACGCCACCGCCGACAAGGGCGAAGAGTTCCTCCGCTCCATGCTCGACATCGACGCCGGCGCGCGCGTCCTGGGCGAGTTCGCCTTCGGTCTCAACTACGACATCCAGCAGTTCACGCGGAACATCCTGTTCGACGAGAAGATCGGCGGGACGCTCCACATGGCGCTCGGCGCGGCCTATCCGGACACCGGCGGCAAGAACCAGTCCGGGCTGCACTGGGACATGATCCTCGACCTGCGCGCCGGCGGCTGTGAGGCCTTCGCGGACGGTGAAGTCGTCTATCGGAACGGCCGCTTCCTAAGCTAAAGGCCACGCCCCGGCCTGCCGGGGCCTCGCAGGCCCGCGTCAGCGGATCAGGATCCCGCCGTTCACGTCCAGGGTGACGCCCGTCACCCAGTCCGACCGGCCGGACGCGAGGTAGACGGCCGCGTCGGCGACGTCCGCCGACGTGCCGTCCCGCCCGACCGCCCGTCCCGCGTTCCACGCCGCGAACACGTCCGGCGCGTACTGCCGCGTCTGGTCGGTCAGGATCGGCCCGGGGGCGACCGCGTTGACGTAGATGCCCGCGGGCCCGAGCTCCCGCGCCAGCGTCTGCGTCAGCGAGATCACGGCGCCTTTTGAAGCGGCGTAGTTGACCGCGACGCCGGGGCGGCCGGTTCGCGCGGCGAGGGAGGCGACGTTGACGATCTTGCCGCGGCCCTGCTTCCTCATGACGGGCACCACGGCCCGGCAGCAGATAAAGGTCCCGGTGACGTTCACCCGCATGACCGCCTCGAACATCTCCACGGTCATCTCGGCGAGCGGGCGGTGGCGGGAGATGCCGGCGTTGTTGACCAGGACGTCGAGGCGGCCGAAGCGGGCGACCGTCTCGGAGACCTCCCGGTCCACCGCGGCCTCGTCGGTCACGTCCACGCGCGCCGCGGTCGCCCGGCCGCCGTCGGGGTCAAGCCGCGCGGCCGCCGCGTTCGCGGCGGCCGCGTCGACGTCCCACAGCGCCACGCGCGCCCCTTCGGCGGCGAACCGCTCCGCGATCGCCTGCCCGAGGCCCCGGCCCGCGCCGGTCACGACCGCGACCAGGCCGTCCAGTTCCACGCCGTCACGCCCGCCGTTCCCGCGGCGCCGCCGGTCGGGGCACGGCCTACGGGAACGCGGTGTCGACGAACGACGTGAGTTTCTCGAACTCGGCGTGCGTCTGCTCGCTGACCTCGTCGGCCATCTCCGCGAACCGCGCGCCCTCGTGCATCTTCATCTGAATGTTCGCGAGCATCATGGTCTCGAGCTCCCCGAGGAGCTCCAGCACGTCGGCCTTCGGGTAGGCGCCCCACTCGCCCGCGGCGAGGCGCCGGACGAACTCTTCGAGGGGGACCATCTCGTCCTGGCAGATCCGCTGGTAGAGGTCCCAGAGGGCCTCGTTCATCCGTGGCGCGCCTCGATGTACTTCTCCGCGTCCATCGCGGCCATGCAGCCGTAGCCCGCGGCGGTGATCGCCTGGCGGTAGCGGTGGTCGTGGCAGTCGCCCGCCGCGAACACCCCGTCGACGCTCGTCATCGAGTGATGGTCCAGCACGATGTAGCCGTTCGCGTCCAGCTCGATCTGGCCGCGGAACAGCTCCGTGTTGGGATGATGGCCGATCGCGACGAACAGGCCGTCCGTCCGGAACTCCTCCCCGCGGCCCGAGACGGTGTCGCGCAGGAGCACGCCCTTGACCTCGCCGTCGCCGAGCACGTCCTCGACCACGGTGTTCCAGCGGACGCCGATCTTCTCGCTGCGCAGCGCCCGGTCGATCATGATCTTGCTGGCGCGGAAGGCGTCCCGGCGGTGGACGATCGTCACCTTGGTCGCAAACTTCGCGAGAAAGAGGGCTTCTTCCATCGCGGAGTCTCCGCCGCCGACGACGGCGACCTCCTTGCCGCGGAAGAAGAACGCGTCGCACGGCGCGCAGGACGAGACCCCGTGGCCGACGAGGCGCTGCTCGTTCGCCAGGCCGAGCCAGTTGGTGCCCGCGCCGGTCGCGATGATCACCGCGCGGGCGAGCAGCGTCTCGTCCCCGGCGACGACCTGAAACGGCCGGCGGCGGAAGTCCACCGACGTCGCGTCGCCGTTGATGAACTCGACCTGGAATCGCTCCGCCTGCTTCCGCATCGCCTCCATGAGGTCGGGGCCCTGGATGGCGTGCTCGAAGCCGGGGAAGTTCTCGACGTCGGAGGTCAGCGTGAGCTGTCCGCCGTGCTGGCTGCCCCCGACCACGATCGGCCGGAGGGCCGCCCGCGCCGCGTAGATCGCCGCGGTCAGGCCGGCGGCGCCGGAGCCTAAGATTACGACATTGTGGGCGTCGTCGCGCGTCTCATCCGTCACCGATGCGTCACCTCTCCCTGCCTGGAACGTCAGGGCGCGCTTGAATCTTCCCCATCACCGCGCCCGCGCGAACCCGAGCCGGTGGACCTGCACGAAGTTGGTGCGCCCGCGTCCGATCACGGGGACCGAGCCGACGACCACGACGGCGTCGCCTTTCCGCGCGAGGCGCCGGCGGACGATCTCGCGGTCGAGCAGGCCGATCATCGCCTCGGTCGTCGGCTGAAACGGGACCACGAGCGGCACGACCCCCCACCACAGCGCGAGGCTCCGCGCGACCCCCTCGTCTTCCGTACACGCGAGGACCGGGGCGGTGAGGCGCCGCTGTGAGAGCAGGCGCGCCGTCCGGCCGGTGGTCGTGATCGCGACGACGAGCACGACGGCGAGGTCCTCCGTGAGCGCCTGCGTCGCCCCTCCGATCGCGTAGGGCACGCTCGGCCGGGCGAGCCGCCGCGGTCCGGTGCGGCCGGGCCCGGCGCCCTCGGCGGAGCCCCCCGGTCTGCTCATATAACCGGCCGGGCCCGCGCCGTCTTCCACCGCCCGGGCGATCCGGGCCATCTCCTCGACGGCCTGCACCGGATACCGGCCGGCGGCGGTTTCCGCCGACAGCATGACCGCGTCCGTGCCGTCGAGAACGGCGTTCGCGACGTCGGAGGTTTCCGCGCGCGTCGGCCGCTCCGCGCGCACCATCGACTCCAGCATCTGCGTCGCCGTGATCACCGGGATCCCGCGCGCGTTCGCCCGGCGGATGATCCGCTTCTGCAAGAGCGGGACCCGTTCGGCCGGCAGTTCCACCCCAAGATCGCCGCGCGCCACCATGACCGCGTCGGCTTCCGCGACGATCTCGCCGAGATTCGTGATGGCCTCCGCCTTCTCGAGCTTCGCGACGAGCGGCACCGCCCGGCCGAGCCGGCGCAGCACCCGCCGCGCGTGGCGGATGTCTCCCGCGGTGCGCACGAAGCTGAGCGCGACCGCGTCCACGCCGTGCTGCAGGCCGTACTTGAGATCGCCGATATCCTTTGGGGTGAGCGCCCGGGACCGGATCCGCACGCCGGGGAGGTTGACGCCCTGGTGGGCCCCGAGCGTTCCGCCGCGGACCACGCGGCAGAGGATCTCGCCGCCCCGCCGGCCCGTCACGACCAGCTCGATCGTGCCGTCCTTCATTAAGATGTGCGATCCCCGGCGGACGGCGCGGCCGAGGCCGGCAAACGGCACCGGAATCCGCCCCGCGCCGTCCGTCCGTCTCGTGGTCAGCGTGACCGCGGTCCCGTCCTTGAGGTCGATCGGCGATGCAAGCTGCCCGACGCGGATCTTCGGGCCCTGCAGGTCTTGCAAGATCGCCAGCGGCGCCCCCGTCTCCCGCGCGAGCCGGCGCAGCAGCCGGATCGTGCGGCCGTGCTCCGCGCGGGTGCCGTGCGAGAAGTTGAGCCGGGCGACGTCCATCCCCGCCGCGATGAGGCGGCGCAGCACGGGCTCGGCCTCGCTCGCCGGGCCGAGCGTCGCGACGATCTTGGTCCGTCTGAGGCGTTCGAGGGTCTGGCGGGTCTCGGGCATGCTCCCCACGGATTCGCCGCGGCTGTCTGCGAACCCGTTCGGAATTCGGCCGCTGCGCGGCGAACATGTGAGTGGGCAGGCCCGCCTCGACGGGACCGGCCGGACGCGGAGGTGCGGCGGTGGCGATTATGGCGATCAGCGTGACCCCGGTCGGGACGGGCTCCACGGGCGTCGGCGAATTCGTCGCCACAGCGCTCGGGGTGATCGAGCGGAGCGGGCTGCGCTACGAATTGAACGCCATGTACACGGTCGTCGAGGGCGACCTCGCCACCCTGATGGCGCTCGTCCCCGAGATTCACGCCGCGCTCTTCGCGAGCGGCGCCCGGCGCCTTTCGACCGTGATCAAGATCGACGACCGGCGCGACGCGCCGTCCACGATCGAAGCCAAGGTGCGCTCGGTGCGGGCCCGAATGGCACGGCCATGATCCGCGTCCCGACGTGGCTTTGGGCGGCGCGATGAACTGGGTCGCGTGGCTCGATCGCTGGTTCGAGCGGCGGTTCGACATCCGCGAAATCGGCGAGGGCGGCTACATCCTGAAACTGCAGGTCGTGCGGCACCACGGCCCGCGCGTGGAACTCCGCGACGGCACGGTGGTCAACCCCGGCGACCCGGTCGCCGAGTTTCACATGGTCAACGAGCGGGTGGCCCGTCTGCACGGAGCCGGCCGGGTCGGGCTGAAGTTCCGGCGGGAGTTCTTTCGGACGATGGCGCCGCTCGCCCGCGACCTCCGCGAGCGGCCCGAGTACCGGGACATCCAGGCCCTCTCCGGCGCGAGCCTGTTCTGGGCCGAGGCCGCGCGGGCCGGGTTCGAGAACCGTCCGCTTCCGGCGTTCACACGGTGGTGGCTGACGTGGTGGGAGCGATTTCTGCTGGCGCGGTACCATCCCGGAGGCCGGGAGCGGCTTGCCGAAGGCCGCCGGACCGAGCTCCGCCAGGTCTGGCTGACGCGTGCGACGATCGAGCGCCTCGTCGCGCATCGGGCCGACCGGCGTGTCCTCGACGACGGCGCGCCCGAAGACGCGTCCTAGCGGCCCTACCCCACCGCGAGCGCCGCCAGTCCCGCGACCATCGCCCCGGCCGCGACGAGCCGTCTCCCGGCGTCGCCCTCGCCGAGCAGACGCGTCCCCATGAGCGCGCCGACGAGGATGCTGATCTCTCGCGCCGGCGCGACGTAGCTCACGGGGGTGAAGACCATCGCGCTCAGGACGAGAATGTACGGCATCGGGCTCAGCGTGCCGACCAGGATGATCTCGCGGCGGTAGCGCCGCCAGACGTCCGGGAGCCCGGCGCCGCGCGCGAGCGCGACCGGCGCCAAGATCGCCGCGCGCCCGACGTTGTCGCCCCAGTCCAGCACGACCGGCGGGATCGCGTACGTCGTGACCGCGCGCTTGTCCCACAGCGAATACCCCGCGATGAACAGCCCGGTGAAGAGCGCGTAGGCCGCCGCGTGACGGGCGTTCGGCCGGCGCCACGCGTCCGGCCCCGTCGTCAAGAGAACGATGCCGCCGCCGATGAGAGCGGTGCCGGCGAGGGCGATCGGTCCCGGCCGTTCCCCGAAGAAGGCCATCGCCGCCGCGGTCGTCAGCATCGGGCCGGTGCCGCGGGCGAGCGGGTAGACGAGCGAGAGGTCGCCGAGCCGGTAGCCTTGCTGCAGCGCCAAAAAGTAGCCGGTGTGCAGCACGGCCGTGCCGCCGATGAAGATCAGCTGAACAGGACCGATGTGGGGCCGCTGCCAGAGCACGATCGCCACGGCGAGCGGAAAGTAGACGCACACCGCGACCAGCGAGAACAGGCAGACGAACGCCGCGCCGGCCTGCACGCGTTTCGCGATCAGATTCCACAGCGCGTGGACGAACGCGCCGGCGAGCACCAGTCCCAGCGCCGCGGCGGTCACGGTTCGGCGGCCAGCAGCTCCCGGAGCGGCACCACCTCGAAGCCGCGGTCTCTGAGCCCTGCGATCATAGCCGGCAGCGCCGCGCAGGTCTCCGCGGGCGTCGACGGATGCCCGCCGCGGTCGTGCAGGTCCACGATCGCGCCGGGGTGCGCACGCGCGACGACGAATGCCGTCATCCGGCCGGCGGGCGCCGGCGCGAGCCACCCCTCCGGGCGCACCGACCAGAGCACGCGTGTTTCGCCGATCTGTCCGGCGCGCGCGTAGGCGGCCCAGTTGAACGTGCCCCACGGCGGGCGAAAGTATCGGGGCGCCTGTCCGGTCGCGTCGGCGATCGCCGAGGCGCCGCGGTCGACCTCGTCCCGCGACGGACCCGGCGCGAGCGTCCAGAAGTGGCGGTGGCTGTAGGTGTGGTTGCCGAGGTCGTGGCCGCCTGAGGCGATGGCGCGGGCGACCTCCGGAGCCGCCTCGACGTGCCGGCCCACGAGGAAGAACGCCGCCCGCACACCGGCCTCGCCGAGGGCGTCGAGCATGCGCGGCGTGTACGCGGGATCTGGTCCGTCGTCGAACGTGAGCGCGACCTGCCGGCGGCGCGGGCCGCGCTTCACGACTCCGCGCGCAAGCGTGCCGGAGACGAACTGCGCGCCGAGCGTGTAGGTGACCGGCGCGACGAGCAGTCCGGCCGCGGTGAGCAGTCGCGCGCGCAGGCCGCGGGTCACCCGGCGATCCGCTACGCTTCGACGCGTTCGGCGGGGTCGACGCGCCAGCGGGTGGAGGCGGCCGCGGCGATCAGCAGCAGGCCGCCGCTCAAAAAGAACGGCGATGAAGGGCTGGTCCACTCCCACAAGAGGCCGCCGATCAGCGGTCCGATCACGCCGCCCATGCCTTCGATCGTCATCGCGAACCCCAGGCCGGCGCCGCGCACGTCTTGGGGCAGGAGGCGCACGAGGATGCTGTTCCAGGCGGGCAGGACGAACGCGTAGCCGATGCCGATCCCGGCGAAGTCGGCCGCGAGCAGCCACAGGTTGGAGCCGCAGAGGGGGATCAGCAGCAGCAGCACGGCGACGCTGCCGAGCGCGAGCGCGTAGGTGCGTCGCCAGCCGAGGCGGTCGCCGAGGTGCCCGGCGTGCGTCATGAGCGCGAGGCCCATCCCCGGCCCGAGCAGGAGCAGCATCAGCAGCTGGCGCTCGTCGAGGCCGCGGTAGAACTCCAGGTAGGGGACGACGATCGGGATCAGGAGACCCGCGGCGATGATCTGCGGGACGAGGCTCGCCGCGAGCATGACGAGCGACCGCAGCATCGCCGCCAGCGCGCGGCCCGGCGCCGCGCGGGCGGTCGGATGGATCTCGGAGGGCTCCGGCCGGATGCGCAGCGCGAGCAGCGCCGCGGCAAGGAGCGGCAGAATGAACAGCTGCAGCGAGATCGGGTGCTGCGCGCGGCTGACGAGCGTCGCGATGCCGACGCCCAGCCCGCCGCCGAGGAACCACGTGGAGAAGACGCGTCCGAGCTTGCCGCCGACCTGCGGGGCCGCGCCGCGCGTGAGCCGGGTCAGCGCCGCGGGCCACAGGGGCGAGGCGCCGGCGCCCATCGCCGCGAGCGCCGCGAAGATCTCCCAGGTGTGGGTGGCGAGGATCAGCCACGCGAACGAGGCGGCGTAGATCCAGAAGCCCCACAGCAGCATCTTGCGGGTGCCGATCCGGTCGACCATCCAGCCGGCCAGCAGCTTGAGCGCGACCTCGGTGAAGAAGTACGTGGAGACGGCCGCGCCCGTCGTGCCCATCGCCCATCCGAACCGGACGGTGAGCATGGTGGGAAGCAGCACGAACAAGAGCGCACCGTGTACCAACTCGACGAGCGCAATGGTAACGGCCAGTAGACCGGTTTCGCTGCGGTCGGTCACCGGGCCGGGAGCGGTATGGTGAGGGACGTTGTGGCGGGTGCGCCCTGAAGCGAGGGCAGGCCGGCGAGCTCGGTGATGACGATCTCCGCGGCGTCCGGCCGTCCGAGCGACCCCGCGGCCTCCGCCATCGCGCGGAGGCGCGCCGGATCGCCGAGCAGTTGATCGAGGAACGCCACCAGCTGCGCGGGGGTGCGCGGCGCGAGCGCGGCGCCGTGCTCCAGCAGGAAGCGCGTGTTGCCTTCCTCCTGGCCGGGAATCGGCCGGTAGATCAGCATCGGCAGCCGCTTCACGAGCGCCTCGGCGACCGTGACGCCGCCGGCCTTCGTGACGAGGACGTCGCTGACGGTCATCAGCTCTTCCACCGTGTCCACGTAGCCGACGACGTGGAACGGGTGCGGCGAGCCGGCCGCACGGGCGCGCACCTGGTCCTCGAGGCGCCGGTCGTAGCCGCACACCACGAGCACCTGGATCGGCCGCGCCAACTGCGCGAGCGCGCGCGTCACGTCGAGGACGCCGCCGAGCATCGCGTAGGCGCCGGCCATGACGAGGACCACAGGCGCGTCCGATGTGAGCCCGTACTGCCGCCGCAGCGCGCCGCGGTCGAGAGGCCGGAGGAACTTGCGCTCGACCGGCAGGCCCGAGACGACGATGCGGCCGGCCGGGACGCCGCGCGCCGCCAGGCCGTCGCGCACGCTGTCGTTGGGCACGCAGTAGCGGTCGACCGCGGGATGGATCCACTGGCTGTGGGTGACGTAGTCCGTGATCACGGTGAGGCACGGGACCGCGGTGCGGCCGGCGAGCCGGAGGTCGGACATCGTGCCCGCCGGCGTGCAGTGCACGCAGCAAACGGCGTCCGGCGATTCCTCCGCGAGGTAGCGCTCGAGCCGGTCCATGCCCATCCGGTTGATGAACTTCTGCGTCGCGGAGTCGGGCCGGATCTCGCCGGTGAGCCGGTAGAACAGGCCGTAGAGGCCCGGCGCGCGGCGCACGCTCTGGATGTACGAGAACTTGGTCAGCGCGTCGAAGACGGGGTGGACGAAGCGGGCGAAGTAGTCGACGATCTCGGCGCGGCCGCCGGTACGCGCGGTCCACTCGGCCGCGACGGTCTCGGCCACGCGCTTGTGCCCCCCGCCGTAGTTGCAGGACAGAATTGCGAGCCGCATCCCGACCCTACGCGCGCCCTGCCAGGCTCCCGGCCGGCACGGTTGTGAAGACGGGGGTGGCGGTGAGCGCCGGCGGTGCGGGGTGGATCACCGAAAGACGCGCCGGCAGCAGCGACAGCGTGAAGCTGCTCGCCGCGCCGGCCAGGCTGCCGTCGACCTGTGCCTCGCGGCGCTGGTCGAGGTGGATCGTGACCTGCGAGCAGCGCTGCACGCTGAGCTCCGGCACGGGAAGCCGCCGCAGAAGGCGCGCGGTCTTGCGAAACCGGCGCGTCGCGAATTCTTGCAGCAGGTACACGTCCAGGAGCCCGTCGGTGAGGCTCGGCGACGGCAGCGCCAAGAGGCGTTCGCCGTAGATGCGCCCGTTGGCGACCGCGATCATGAGCGCGCGTCCGCTGAAGGAGCGCGCGCCGGCCTCGACGTCCACGCCGAATGGCTCGAAGCCGGACGACAGCAGCATGAGCGCGGCGACGTAGTACACGGAGCGGTTGCGGGCGAAGCGGTAGCGCGAGCGCAGCGTGTTCGTCATCTTGACCACTTCGACGTCCGCGCCGAGCCCGAACGTGTTGAGGAAATATCTCCCGTTCACGACGCCCACGTCGATCGGACACACGCGCCCGCGGAGCAGCGTCTGGATCGCCGTGCGGGGGTTCTTCGGCAGCCCGAGCGAGCGGACCGTCTCGTTGCCGGTGCCGCAGGCGACGATCCCGAGCGGGACGTCGGTGCCGCTCGACACGAGGCCGTTTACCGCCCCGTTGATCGTGCCGTCGCCGCCGAGCGCCACGACCTGCTCGACGTCCTGCTCGTCGGACCGCAGCGCGGCCGCCAGCAGGGACGCCGTCGAGTCGGCGTTCGGGGTGACGATGAGATCGTACTCGCGGCCGGCGCGCCGAAGCGCGTTCGTGACGAGCGGCAGCGCGTCGCGCGCGCGTCCGCCGCCGGACCGAAGGTTGGCCACAATCAGCGTCAGAGCCATTCCGTCAACTCCTCCGCCGCGGCCGGGTGATATGCGATGGACTCATGTACACAACCGTCTCATTATGGACGGTGGCGACCCGGCATGTCAAACCACAACCCGGTTACTTTGCGCGCGGACGGGCGTGTCCCTTCCTATTAAAAAGCAGCCGCGCGGCGCACCCGCCCGCCCGGGACCGCGGCGCGCTTCTGCCCAGGAATCGTCTCCGGCGCGTAGAAGCGCGTTCGAGTCGCCATTTCCCCGTGCCGCCCGTTGCGTCCGAGGGATGGTGTCTTGCCCGGCGCACCACGACGTGCGTCAGGCTCGACGTTTTTCTGGAGGTGCGCGGTGGCGTACGAGTGCGGCGCGTCCGAGTTTGGAGTGCGGCCTCAGGCGGCGGGACGCCGGGGCATGGTCGCGTCCGCGAACCCGCTCGCGACGCAGGCCGGCCTGCGGATGTTCGCGGCCGGGGGCAACGCGGTCGACGCCGCGGTTGCCACGGCCGCCGCGATCACCGTCGTGGAGCCGTACTTTTCGAGCGTCGGCGGCATCGGCTTGGCGGTCCTGTCGCTGCCCGGCGGCGAGACGCGCACGCTGAACTTCATGGGCCGCAGCCCGCGCGCCGCGCGTCCCGATCTCTTCACGGTCGAGACGCAGGATCTCGGTCCGCTCGCGCCCATGGTGCCGGGCAACGTCGCGGGATGGGCGCGCCTGCTGTCGGACTACGGGAGCCTGCCGCTCGCGCAGGTCCTCGAGCCGGCGATCGAGCTGGCCGACCGCGGGACGCCGGTGACGGCGTTCGACCACGCGCGCACGTCCGCGGTGCTGCAGCGTCTCCTGCCGTTTCCGGACGCCTCGCGCACGTACCTCAATCGCGGACGGCCGTACCTGCCGGGGGAGCTGCTCCGCCAGAGCGGGCTCGCCGGTACGCTGCGGACGATCGCGGCCGAGGGCTGGCAGACGTTCTACGAGGGGCGGCTCGCCGAGACGATCGCCGGCTACCTCGGGGCGCAGGGCGGGCTGATGACCAGGGAAGACCTGCGGACCTATCCGGGCGTGCTGCGCTGGGAGCCGCCGGTCGCGGCGCGATACCGGGGGTACGAGATCCGCACGACGCCGCCGCCGAGCAGTGCGGTCCAGGTTCTGCAGACGCTCAGGATTCTCGAGGCGTTCGACGTCGCCGAGCTCGACCCGCTCGGCCCCGACTACCTGGCGCTTGCCGCGGAGGCGATCCGCCTCGCGCGCGTAGACGCCCACGCCCACGTGGCCGATCCGGCGTTCGTGGACGTGCCGATCGCGTGGATGCTGTCGGACGAACGCGTCGAGGAGCTGCGCGCCGAAGTCCGCCGGCGTCTCCGCGCCGCGAAGTCCCGGGCCGGCCGGACCGCGCGCGGCCGGCAGCCGGTGCGTGCGCGCATCCGGAAGGCGCGCCGCGCCCCCGAGCGGTCGACGACGCATCTCTCGGCCGCGGACGCGAGCGGGCTCGCGGTCAACATTACGCAGACGATCGGCAGCGGGTACGGCTCCGGCGTGGTCGTCGGCGACACCGGCATCGTGCTCAACAACGGCCATCACTGGTGCACGTTGATCCCCGGCGACGCGCGCGTCATCGCGCCCGACAAGCGCCGCGAATCGCCGTCCGGTCCCGCGCACGGGTTCGGCGTTCACGAGAACCCCATGGCCCCGACGCAGTCGTTTGGGATCGATCCGCTTGGCCCGGCGCACGCCGCCCGCGGCGGCCGGCTCGCCTTCCTGATCGGGACGCCCGGGTCGTACGGCATCCCGCAGACGACGGCGCAGATGATCCTCGGCCTCATCGATTTCGGCCGCGGCATCCAGGATGCCATCGCGGCCCCGCGGTTCCGATGGAAGGACGACGTCGGCGATCCGATGCCGCCCAAGACGCTGCTGCTCGAGGGCCGCTTCCCCGCGCCGGTGCGCAAGGCGCTGGCCGCGCGGGGCTACTCGATCGAAATGCTGGAAGACTGGTCCGTGCGGGTCGGCGGCGGGCAGGGCATCGTGCTGCGCGAGGACGGCTGGATGATGGGCGGAGCGGATCCGCGCCGGAACGGCTACGCGATGGGCTGGTAGCGGACACGTCTCAGACGAGGGGATGAGATGCGGATCGCCAACTGGGGGATGTTCCTGCTCGCGATCTATCTGATTCTGGTGGGGCTCGAGTCGTCTGGGTTCGTGTTTCTCAGTTTAGGGCGGTTGACCGGCATCGTCGCGTTGATCGCCGGTATCTTACTGCTGATGGAGCACTGGCGCAGGTAGCGTTCCCCGTTAGGGTTTCTTCTCGCCGCGGAGATACTCGAGGGCCGCTTCGACCGTCGGGAAGATCGGAATTGCCTTCTCGATCCCCATCACGTCGATGATCCGTCGCGCCATCGGCTGAACGGCGGCCAGCGCGATCCGCCGTCCCGTCCGCGCCAGCATCCGGTGCGCGTCGAGGAGCGTCTTCGCGCCGGTGGAGTCGATGTACCGGAGCCCGCTCAAATCCACGATCACGTGATCTTCCGACTGCGCGATCGCCTTGAAGTGGGCCTGCAGCGTGGCGACGCTGGCGAGGTCCAGTTCTCCGGTGAGGATGAGACAGACCGCGCCGCCGAGTTCCTGCCGCCTGACCACCAGCTGATTCGACCAATGCGATGCCGCCGCCATTGCGGTGCTCTCCCCCCTGGATACGCCCCGCGCACCCCGTAGAATCCGTCCGCGTCGTTCACAAATCCTTCACACGCCCGTGGGCGCGCCTATCTTAGCGGCTAAGTCATCATTTTATCTCTTGCGGCGGTCGTGTCAATTGGGAATAATTTGATAGATGGCTAAGAAGAAGCGATCGAAACCCACGAAGAAAGCCAGCATCTGGGTCAAGCTCGGTCGGAAGGGTGGCAAGGCGAGAGCGGCTCGCCTGTCTGCCGTCGAGCGTCACCGGATCGCGATGCTGGGTGTTGAAGCGCGCCGTGCCAAGAAGAGCGGCAAGACGGCGCCGAGCGGGCCCGCGCAGCAGGGTAAGCTGTAGGACCTCCGGCAACTTCCCACCCAGTTTCACAGGGGTACCCGACTTGCCGGCCAAGGAATGCCCGTGCCTCCGTGAGGACCCGCGCGAGACCCGCGAAGCATGTCCTGACGTTGAACGGGGGAGCGATTTCGGCTGGGACGCCTAACCATTCCCCATTTACCCCGTTGGCACGTCAAGCTTTGCGCCGGCCCGGCGCCGATCGCTCGCGTTTTCAACCTCGCCTTCGCTCGGCTCCCGCGAATCTGTTGACCGTATACCCGTCGCCAAGTAAAATGAGCGCGGGGGACCGGGAGTTGCTTGATGACACGGCCCGCAGGCCGGAGGCGAAGCAAAAAGACGTCCAGCATCTGGGCAGCACTGGGAAGCAAAGGGGGGCGGGCCAGGGCCCTTCGTCTTAGCGCCAAAGAGCGTCGCCGCATCGCCATGCTCGGCGTTCAGGCCCGCTTGGCCAAAGCAAAGAGTAGGAAGAAGAAGAAGGCCCGCTCGCGCCGCAAGTGATCTCGTCCCACCATCTGTTGTTGCCTAGGCCGTCGTCTTGTATACTTCCATTGCTAGCAGAGCCGGCGTAGCTCAGCGGTAGAGCAGCGCATTCGTAATGCGCAGGTCATCGGTTCAAATCCGATCGCCGGCTCCAGTCATCTAGCTTCGATAGTCTTGAGCGGGACCTACCCAGTCCGGGTTAATACTCCGACCTCCTTAAATAGGCGGGGTCCCAGTTTATCTTTCTCAATCTCGACATCATATCGCGCCTGGAGATTGAGCCAAAACCTTTCTGAAGTCCCAAAATAGCGCGCCAACCGCAGCGCCGTATCGGCAGTGATTGCTCTGGTCCCGTGGACGATTTCGTTGATTCGGCGAGGTGGGACGTTGATGTCTTTCGCTAGTCTATACTGACTAATCTTCAAGGGTTTGAGAAACTCTTCATTGAGAATCTCGCCAGGGTGAATGGGAGGAAGCTTGGGTTTTCTCATCTGTGTCGCCCCTCAATGATAATCGACGATCTCAACATCGTAAGCGTCTCCGTCCGTCCACCTGAAGCATATTCGCCACTGATCGTTGATGCGGATGCTGAATTGGCCTCTCCGATCTCCCGAAAGCTTTTCGAGTCGGTTGCCCGGCGGCACGCGGAGATCATCGAGGGACTCTGCAGCGTCCAGGATGTCCAACTTTATCAGCGCTCTCCGTTGGACGTCCGAAGCGAATTTCCGGGACGGTTCCCGCTGAAACACCGCCTTTGTGTCGCGGTCCCGAAAGCTCCGGATCACAATCGAGATAATAACGCATCGCGTTAATAGTTGTCAATGGCTGGATGTGCCGGGCGCGGCAGATAACATTCGTAATGCGCAGGTCATCGGTTCAAATCCGATCGCCGGCGCCTGGATCGAACGGCAGCCGCCGCTCAGCTCTTTGCGACTCGTCTCGCCATGACCTCAAACCCGGCTTGAAGCGCCGCCTCGGCGAGTCGGCGGTCGAGGGACACGAACGGCCGGCCTTTCGGCCGCTCTCGGCACCAGATCAATGCGGCCGCGAGTTGGAACACATCTCCGGTTCGCAGCGCGAGCCTCATCGGAAGCGTTTCCGCGACGCCGCGCACGCTTTCTGTGGGCAGAACCTCCACCCAGGTTCTGCGAAGTGCTTCTAAGCGCGTCCGGGCCTGGTGCAGCCCCGTTTCGTTCATCGCGCCTTCACGGGCCAAGCGCGCGAACGCATTCACCGCTTCTACCGGCGTACCCCACCAGACAACCATGGAAGAAAACGCGCGGCTCAGTTTTCGGACGGCACTACTGGCCTCTTGCATGGAAGCACAGAGGCACGATGGCCTTGTGTCCCAGAACGCGCTACTCGGACTCGTCACGGTCAGCCGCAACAGCCCCCGATGCCCTCGCAAGAGAGATGCGCGGCGCCGGCAGCGACCAAAACGCCGACGAGAGTGAAGTCTGCGCCGGCCGGGCGCGACCCGACGCAACGAGAGCCTCGATGTCGGCATCGCCGCTCTCTCGTGCCGAAAGTGGAACGATCAAGGCAATAGGGCGTGTCCGGTCCTTGACTAAAATTTCCTCGCCTTCGCGGACCTGTCTGAGGTAGGCGCTCAGCCGATCTTTCAGCTCTGCCACGTTGACCGTTCGCATCGCACGCTCCCGTAGGCTCTCCATGGCTATAGCCATTTGAATGAGACGGAGCAAATAACCTGTGTGTGACCCGGACGAACAATTAAGAACCTGGCGGTTGTCTAAAACCGCGTTCGCAATGCGCAGGTCATCGGTTCAAATCCGATCGCCGGCTCCAACAAGATAATGGGGTTCCGAAAGCCTGGCCGATGCCTGTGCCTCCGCCCGTGACGATCGCGCCCCGGCCCTGAAGGTCTACGGGTAATCTGCCTTCGGCTTCGAAACAAAGGGGTACGCCACGTCCGGCGCGGCCCGAAGCCTACGGGGGTGCAGATTGACCTACGACGAGATTCTCTACGAGCGGGACGAGCGTGTGGTCCGCATCACCTTGAACCGGCCGGAGCGCCACAATGCGTTCAATAACCGGCTCAAAGACGAGTTCGAGGACGCCGTCCGGCGGGCCGACGCGGATCCGGAGGTGCGGGTGCTGCTCGTGACCGGCGCCGGCGGCCGCGCCTTTTCCGCGGGCTACGACCTCAAGGACAGCGCGGGCTCGCGGCGGGATCTGGAGGAGTGGCGGCGGGGCATGTCCCGCGACATGCGCTTCACGTTCGCGCCGTGGGAGTGCAGCAAGCCGGTCATCGCGATGATCCGCGGGTACTGCCTCGCCGGCGCCCTCGAGCTGGCGCAGATGTGCGACGTGCGCATCGCGTCGACGGATTCGACGTTCGGTGTGGTCGAGACGCGGTTCTCGATGGGCGTAGCAACGCTGATCATGCCGTGGATCCTCGGGGGCGCGCGGACCCGGGAGCTGATGTTCACCGGCGACACGATCGACGCGCAGGAAGCCTACCGCATCGGCCTCGTCAACCACATCCACCCGCCGGACCGGCTGGAGGCCGAGACGCTGCGGTTCGCCCGCCGGATGTCGATGGTGGCGCTCGCGTGCCTGCAGTGGAACAAGCGGGCTCTCAACCGCACGATGGAGGCGATGGGGTTCCGGGCGGCCGTCGAGTACGGCCTGACCGCGTGCGTGATGATGGACGCGACCGTCTCGCCGGAGTTTGCGCAGTTCGACGAGATCCGGAAGTCGCAGGGATTGAAGCAGGCGCTGGCCTGGCGCGCCGGCCTGTTCGCGCCGTACGAGTGAGAGGACAAATCGCCATACTGCGGAAAGAAGATCTCCGTGGATCACTTGGCGGCGGCCGCGCGCGGCGGCAGAACCCATCCGTACACGGTCGTCCATTATCTCAATCAGTTTGCGGCGGGCATCGGCGCGGAGAAAAGCGCGGACCTGCGGCCGCGATGGATCGACGGGCCGGTCGGGCCGGGGAAGCTGCTCGAGGCGGCGCTCGCGCCCGCGGGCCGTGTCGTCGGGACGGTCGTCTGCGGCGATGACTACATCGCCATGCACGGCGACGAGGCGATCGCGGCCGTCCTGTCCCATGTCCGGGAGGCCAAGGCGGACGCGCTGATCGCCGGCCCCGCCTTCGGCGCCGGCCGGTACGGCGTCGCGTGCAGCACGGTGTGTCAGGCGTGCCGGGAGCAGCTCGCGATTCCGGCGATCGCCGCGATGCATCCCGAGAACCCCGGCGTGGACGTGGCGCGGCCGACGCTCATCGTGCCGACGGCCGACACAGCCCTCGGCATGCCCGACGCCGTCCGGACGCTTGCGCGGCTCACGCTCACGCTGTGCCGGGGCGAGGCCCTCGGGCCGGCGGCGGCAGAGGGCTATCTGCCGACCGGCGTCAAGAAGAACGTCCGCGCCCAGCAGAACGGCGCGCAGCGCGCGGCGGCGATGCTGCTCCGGAAGATCGCCGGCGCGCCGTTCGCGACCGAAATCGCGGTGCCCCGGGTGGACCGCGTGCCGCCCGCACCCGCGCTCGACGACCTCCCTCACGCGACGGTTGCCCTCGTGACGACGGGCGGCATCGTTCCCAAGGGCAACCCGGACCGGCTGGAGTCGCGGCGCGCGTCGAAGTGGCTCAAGTACTCCATCGCCGGCCGGTCGGACCTCGGTCCCGACGAGTTCGAATGCATCCACGGCGGGTTCGACGGCACCGATACCAACAAGGATCCGGACCGCGTGACGCCGATCGATGCGCTGCGCATCCTGGAGCACGACGGCGAGATCGGGCGCCTGTACGACTGGATGTACGTCACGACCGGCAACGCCGCGCCGCTCGACCGCGCGCAGAAGTTCGGGCGCGAACTCGCGGACGAGCTGCGGCGCGAGGGGATTCGCGCCGTCATCTTCACCGCCACCTGAGGGACCTGTAATCGTTGCGGCGCAACGATCGTCAACGAACTGGAGCGCGCGGGCATCCCGACGGTGATGTTTTCCGCTCTGCATCGGATTCCGTTCTCGCTCGGCGTGAGCCGCATCGTGCCCTGCCCGCTCATCACGTGTCTCCTCGGCGACCCGAACCTGCCGCCGGACGAGGAGCGCGCGCTGCGGGTCACGATGCTGCGGCGGGGGCTCGCGGCGCTGCGCACGGCTGTCCAGGGCCCGACGGCGTTCGCGGGCCCTTGATGGGCGGCCCCGGGGCCCGGCCGGTCGTCAGGGCGGCGCAGTTCGTGCTGGCGCATGTGCCCGGGCTGGTGCTGTCGGGCTCGAAGCCCCGCCGGGAACTGGCGAGGGACGGGGATGTGCGCGGCCGCGTGTGTGAGCGCCTGCGATCGTGCGAGGACGCCACGGCGTATCCGCCGCACCAGGTCATGCTCGGGACGATCCCCCCGGCCGCGCTGGACGCGATCCCGAGACCCTGGCACCTCCACCCGATGCCGGCCGCGCGGCCGGAGGGCCCGGCCGGCGTCCTCATCGACGACGTCACGTTCTATGGATGGCTGGCCCGAGGGGACGCGGCGCGCTTGGTCCGCCTCCACGAAGCCTTCGCTCCCCGCGTGGCCGGGCTGCTCCACGGCGCGCGGGTCGCGACCGCCGGCGACGACGAGTGGGCGCGGGCCCTTCGCGAGGGGGCGGAGCCGTTTTACTACGACCGGGACCGGCCCGCCGGATTCGTGCTGCCGGGGCACGACCAGGACGAATCGCTGAGCGGCGCCGTGCTCCTGGAGAACCTGGCCGCCAAGGTGACGGGCGCGCTGGCGCTCCGCCGCCTGGTCGAGCGCTCGGGCGCCGCCGAGCCGATCGAGTTCCTCATCGGGTCCGGCGAGGAAGCCGTCGGCGACCGCTATCAGCGGGGCGGCGGCAACCTGGCAAAGGCCATGGGGGAGCTCGCGGGCGTGACCACGGTCGGCGGCGTCGACGTCAAGGCGTTCTGCGCGGGACCGCTGCACGCGCTGCTGCTGGCGGGGTCGCTGGTGGCGAGCGGCATGTACCGGCGCGTCGCCGTGGTGGCCGGGTGCTCGCTCGCCAAACTGGGGATGAAGATGCTCGGGCACCTCGCGGCCGGCTATCCGATTCTGGAGGACGTCCTGGCCGGCGTCGCGATCGACGTGGCCTGCGACGACGGACGAAGCCCCTTGCTGCGGCTGGATATGGCGGCCGTGCAGCGCATCGACGTGGGCTCCGCGCCGCACCGGGTGCTGGACGCGCTGGCCGCGGCGCCGCTGCGTTCCCGCGACCTCCGGCTGGTCGACGTCGACCGGTTCGCCGTGGAGCTGCACAATCCGGACATCACCGAGCCGGCGGGGTCGGGCAACGTGCCCGCGCAGAACTACCAGCTGCTCGCGGCGCTGGCCGCGACCGCGGGGGAGATCACGCGGGACCAGATGCCCGGGTTCATCCGGGAGCACGGCATGCCGGGATTCTCGCCGACGCAGGGCCACATCGCCTCGGCAGTGCCGTATCTGCCCCACGCCATCGCGGCGCTGCGGGAGGGCGCCGCGAAGCGCGTGCAGTTCATCGCCAAGGGCAGCCTCTTTCTCGGACGGATGACGGCCATGGGCGACGGCGCAAGCTTCGTCCTCGAGAGTCAGGCATCGTAAGACGGACGGCGGAAGGGAGGGACCGCATGGTCGATCTCAAGGACAAGCTGGTGCTGGCGCTGGGAGAACGGGACGGCGTGCCTGCTCCGGCGCTGCAGGCCTGCGTTGAAAGCGCGGGCGGGCAGGTGATCTACGCCGAGACGCAGTGCTTCGTCTGAACGTCGGCGGGGGCCATGGATCTCGAGGAACAGGCGGCCATCCAGCGCCTGGTGCAGGGCGGTGAGCAGGGTCGCATGATCGTGATTCTGGGAACGCCCAATTCCTCGAGCACGCAGATGGTCGCGCTTACCCTGACCCAAGGCGACCCAAGCTACGCCGGGCCTCTGGCCGGAGTCCCGTTGGGACTCCCCGTGTACCACATTCTCGAAGAGGACGTGCGGGCGGCGATCCCGGCGGATGTCTACGCGCGGGAGATCGGGCCCATGGAGTTCGTGCTGGACAAGGACGGCATCGCGACCGCGCTCGAACGGGTGCGGCACGCGTAGGGGCCGGCGGATCGGGAGGGAGCGCGCGTGAGACTGGAGGTGGCGTCGTTTCCCGTCGGGCGGGCGGTGTTCGGGCCGAAGACGGCGCTCGCGGGCGACACGCTGTCGATCGACCGCGGGGAACTGACGGAACGCATCCTCGCCAAGACCGCGGCTCTGCGCGCCGTGCGCATCGACCTCGTCTGCCCGGGAGAGGCGGCCCGGATCATCCACGCCCTCGACGTGGTGGAGCCGCGGTGCAAGGTCGAGGGGCCGGGACGGGTCTTTCCTGGGTTCCTGGGCGAGCCGCTCACCGTCGGGCAGGGCCGGACCCACCGCCTCGCCGGCGCCGCGGTTGTCGCGACCACGCCGGTGATCTGGGAAGACAACGGGATCAGCGTGAAGGAGGCGGTGATCGACATGGTCCCGCCGGGCGCCGCCTACACGCCGTTCAGCCGGACGGCGAACGTCGTGCTGTCCTTCGACCTCGACCAGGGCGCCGGGTTTTCGCAATGGGACCACGACATTCGCCTCGCCGCGCTGACCGCCGCGGAGTATCTCGCGCAGTGCACGGCCGCCCTGCGCCCGGCCCCGGAGGCCCTCCGGGTCTACGATCTGCCCCCGGGCGCGAGACGCGGGGACGGCGGGGCGGGCCCCCGGCTGCCCCGCGTGCTATACGCGTGCACGCTCATGACGGAAGGCTCGGTGCACAACACGTTCGTCTACGGCCGGAAGGTCGCGGGCCTCCCGGCGTGGCTCCACCCCAACGAGTTCATGGACGGCGCGATCGTCTCGGGAAATCATCATATCGCCGCGGACCGAAACCCGACCTACTTCCAGCAGAACAACCCCGTGATCGAGGCGCTCTACGCGGGGCACGGTGACACGTTGGAGTTCGGCGGGGTCATCGTCGAAGAGACCCAGCAGATTTCGTTCGCCGACAAGGAGCGGGCGGCGAGCCAGACGGCCAAGCTGGCGCGGTGGCTGGGGGCCGACGGCGTGGTCGTGACCCACGATACCGCGGGCCACGCCGCGGTGAATCTGATGCTGACCTGCCAGCGGTGCGAGCAGCTCGGCATCCGGACGGTGCTGGTGGTCAACGAGCTGAACGGGCCGGACGGCACGGACTTCGGCCTGGTCTTCGCGGTGCCGGAGGCCGACGCGATCGTCAGCACCGGCAACAAGGACCAGATCATCCGTCTCGCTCCGGTCTCCACCGTGGTCGGCGGGGACGCGATCTGGGACTGGCGGGGCTACGACGATCCGGTCGAGGGGAACGTTCGCGACGGATTTTCGACCTCGCTGCGCCGGCTGTACTGCTCGACGACCCAGATCGGGGCCGAGGCCCTGACGTCGGCCGCCTTCTAGCGCCGGCGCGCCATCGCCGCCCCCGGTACGCAGCCGGTGACCCGGGCCGCCCTCCGCCGTCTGTTGTGGCCGGAGTCCGTGGCCGTCGTCGGCGCGAGTCCGGCGGGGCAGTGGACCCGCCACATGATCCCCAGCATGCGGCGGCTCGGCTACCGGGGCGAGATCTTCCCCGTCAACCCGCAGTACCGCGAGGTCGAGAGCCTCCGATGCTATCCGGCCGTGGCGGAGATCCCGAAGGCGCCGGACGCCGTGATGATCGCCGTGCGGCGGGACGCCGCGATGACCGCGGTGGAGCAGTGCGCGGCGCGCGGTGCCGGCGGGGCGGTGGTGCTGGCCGGCGGCTTCGCGGAAATCGGTCCGGAGGGCGCGGCGCTGCAGGATCGCCTGCGGGACGTCGCGGGGCAGGCCGGCATGGCGATCCTTGGCCCCAACTGCCAGGGCTACATCAACTGCGTGCACCCGTCGGCGCTCTGGATGGACGAGATCTTCGAGCCCCTGCGTCCGGGCGGCATCGCCATCGTGTCCCACAGCGGTACCGTCGCCACCGGCATCATGAACCAGCTGTACCGGCGGGGGCTGTACCCGAGCTGCGTCCTGTCGATCGGCAACGAGGCCGTCGTAACGGCCGCGGAGCTGATCGAGGCGTGCGTGGACGACGCGGCCACCCGGGTGATCGCCGCCCACCTCGAAACCATCCGCGCGCCCGAACGGTTCTTCGCCGCATGCGACCGGGCCGCCGAGGCCGGGAAGCCCGTGGTGGTCTTGAAGGCGGGACGGTCTCCCGCCGCGCAGGCGGCCGTGATCGCACACACCGCCGCGCTCGCGGGCCCCGATCGCCTCATCGACGCGCAGCTGCGCCGGCACCGAGGCGTCCGCGCGGGCTCGCTCGACGACCTGGTGGAGACGTGCGCGGCGTTGTCGGGTCGGCGGATCGTCAGTTCCGGATGGACGGCGTTTGCCCTGTCCGGAGGGCACATCGAATTGGTGCTCGACGCGGCGGCGTCCGGCCAGGTCACGTTCCCAGCCGTGCCGCCTGCGGCCGCGGCGAAGATCCGCGAGCGCCTTCCCGCGTATCTGCCGCGCGCGGTCGGCAATCCGATCGATACGGCCGGCGTTCCCCTCGAGTGGCTGCCGGAGATCGTTGCGGCGGAGCCTGGGATCGACGGCGTGATGTTCGTGGTGCAGACGCGGCGGCGCCCGACCGGCGTCCCGGATCTGCTCACGGCGACGCTCGCGACGGCGGAGGCGCTCCACGACACGAGCGACAAACCCGTGATCGTGCTGTCGGCGAACAGCGACCTCGAGCCGTCGGTCGCGGACCGGCTGGCCCCGCGCGGCATCCCGGTGCTCGCGGGCATCGAGGCCGGCCTCCGCGCGCTGGAGCAGGCGTACCGGTACCATCGTCCGGTCCCGCCGCTGCTCGCGGACCAGGGCGTGGACGCGGCCGGGCTCCGGCGGCTTGCCGCGCTCCGGGCGCCGCTCGCCGGGCGGGCCGCGCTCGACCTCGTGGCCGGCGCCGGCGTGCCGGTCGTACACTCGATCGAGGCGGCGGGGCCGGACGCCGCCGTCGCCGCCGCGGACCGTCTCGGCTATCCCGTGGTGGTGAAGACCGGCGCGGGCGATGTCCTGCACCGGTCCGAAGCCGGCCAAGTGTTCGTGGACCTCGGCACCCCCGAGGCGGTCAGGCGCGCGGCCGGGGCCGTGCGGCCGCCGGTCCTGGTGCAGCCGTGCCTTGCCGGCGTCGAGTTCATCCTCGGACTGGAGAGCGATCCGGCGCTGGGCACGTGCGTGCTGGTGGGCGCCGGCGGCGTGCTGGCGGAAGTGCTCGACCGGGTCGCGGTGCGCGGCGTGCCGCTGCGCGCCGGCGACGCCGCGGAGATGCTGGCCGAGCTCCCGATGCAGCGGCTGTTGGACGGATACCGCGGCCGTCCTCCCGTGGACCGGGCGGCCGTCGCCGCGGTGATCGAGCGTGTGGCGGCCGTCGGCGCGGCGGCGGGGGCGTCGCTCGCGTCGCTTGACCTCAACCCCGTCATCGCCTCGCCGGCGGGCGTGTATGCCGTCGACGCGCTGATCGTCCCGCGCCGATAACGGCCGCGCAGCGCTAGAGGATTTCGCGGCACCCCACGGTAATGGTCGCATCGTGACAGCGCGCCCGCGGGAACGGATGCCGATGCGTCTCGAGATGCCGGCGTTTACGGTGTCTCATTTGGACTGGGGACCGGAGACCGCGCTCGCCGGCGAACGTCTGACCGTCAACCGGCCGGAAATCGACGCGCTCGTCCGCAACCCCGAGGCGTTCGCGTCGGTCCACGTCGATATCGTGCGTCCGGGCGAGCCGGCGCGCCTGCTCAACGTGATCGACGCCGTCACGCCGCTCGTCAAGGTCGCCGGGGAGTCGTGCGCGTATCCCGGCGTCGCGGGCCCGGCCCTGACGGCGGGCTCCGGCGTGACGCACCGGATGGACGGCGTCTCTGTCGTCACCTGCGGCGTGCCGCCGAAGCCGCCGACCGGCGCCCAGAGCACGAAGCCGGCGTTCGTCGACATGTTCGGCGACGCCGCGCCCTACTGCGACGCTTCCGACACCCGCAACCTGGTGATCGTCACGAGCCCCGTCCCCGGCCTGTCGAACGAGGACTACGACTCGGCCGTGCGGGACGCGGCGCACCGCGTGGCCCGGCGGCTCGCCGAGACGACGCGCGACCGGGCGCCGGACGCGGTGGAGACGTTCGAGCTCGGCCCGGCGGACGGCCTGCCGCGGACCGTCGTGGTGATGCAGCTGATGGATCAGGGGCCGCTCATCCGGACACTGCTCTACGGCCACCATCTGGGAGAAGACTTCGTCCCCACGCCGGTCCACCCGAACGAGCT
>DATGFS010000029.1 GCA_035308905.1 bacterium
CGCTCAACGGATAAAAGGTACGCCGGGGATAACAGGCTGATCTAAGCCAAGAGTTCACATCGACGCTTAGGTTTGGCACCTCGATGTCGGCTCATCGCATCCTGGGGGTGTAGTAGCTCCCAAGGGTTGGGCTGTTCGCCCATTAAAGCGGTACGTGAGCTGGGTTCAGAACGTAGATCACACTGCGTCCCTCAGGAGTAATCCTGAGGTGTCTAACCGGCTGATATCGGTGGAACCCTCCCGCAGTTCCGAACGCTGCGGAGGGCAATACCGAGGGAAGAACGGGAGCCGATCAATGAAGGAGACGTTGATCGGGACTGTGTTGGGGGATGGATATCTCGAGCCACACGGCCGAGGCATCCGGCTTCAGGTGAATCACGCGGCCCGCTACAAAGCGTACGTCGCGTGGAAGCACCGGCAACTCACGGCGCTTCGACCTGGTCCCCTGCACCAGCACGACAACGGTGGGTATCCCTTCTGGCGGTTTGTGACGCGGTGCCATCCGTACCTGGCTGAACTTCGAGAACTCTTCTATGCGAACGGCAGGAAGATCGTCCCCGAGACGATCGGAACGCTGTTCAGACACCCGGAGTCGCTCGCAGTTTGGTTCATGGACGATGGCACGTGCGATCGACGGCAAGGATCGATGCTCTTCGAGACTCAATGCTTCGGCCCCGAGGATCTTCAACGGCTGCAAGCGGTCCTGCGGGACAACTTCGGCGTGAAGACCGCGGTGCACCGAAGCGGAGTGCGGAGAGGCCGGTGACTGTACGTGACAGTCGCCGAGGCCAGGAAACTGGTAAGTCTCATCGGTCCATATGTGCTGCCGGAAATGCGATACAAGCTCCCGTTCCCTGTAACGACTGATGGCTGCAAAGCCTGAGATGGAGCGCCTGCCGAAAAGGCAATCTGTGGTCTCCATCACACGCCGGCTCCTTCCGACTCCTTGGAAGGATGAAGCTATAGTCTGTGCCTCTGGAGACAGAGGGAAATCACACGCGTGAGACAGTTCGGTCCCTATCCACTGCGGGCGCAAGAGGCTTGAGGGGTGCTGCTCCTAGTACGAGAGGACCGGAGTGGACGCACCGCTGGTGTACCGGTTGTCCTGCCAAGGGCAAGCGCCGGGTAGCTATGTGCGGACGGGATAAGCGCTGAAAGCATCTAAGCGCGAAGCCCACCCCAAGATGAGGCCTCTCATCGGGTAACCGAGTAAGACCCCAGGAGGACTACCTGGTTGATAGGCCGGAGGTGTAAGGGCCGTAAGGTCTTGAGCCTACCGGTACTAATCGGTCGAGGGCTTGAGGGTACGAATTGTAGGGGCAGCTGTATGGAGCTTGCACCGTGGCTCGGAGTCGCAGGCAAGGGCTTCTGATGCACTAAGAAGCCTGGGATCCGAACGCACGAGCCATGGGCGAAATGTGCGGACGCGCGCGCTCGGATGCAACTGCGTCCGCGGCAAGGTTCCCGGCGGCGTTGCCGGAGGGGTCACACCCGTTCCCATTCCGAACACGGTCGTTAAGCCCTCCAGGGCCGATGGTACTGCGCCGGCACCGGCGTGGGAGAGTAGGTCGCTGCCGGGGTTATGTCGGTGGGGGAAGGTCAATCCTTCCCCCACCGCATCCCCTTCGAATCTCGAACGATACGGCGCAGAACCGTGGGCACACGTTAGAGATACGTTAGTCATTCTGTTGCGCACATCGCTCAACAGCCGATCGGTGCGCGGCATCATCGTGGAGGAATCGGCATGTCGATGATCCGCCCTCCGCTTGAGACGCTCTTGGACAAGGTCGACAACAAATACGCGCTCGTCATCGGCGTGGCCAAGCGCGCCCGTCAGCTCAAAGAGGGCCAACTGCCGATGGTCGATATCCCGAGCACGAACCCGGTGACGGTCGCGCTCGAGGAAATCGCCGCCGGCAAGGTGCGCGCGGAGAAGTCTACGGAGCCGATCAAGGAAGACTAGCGGGCGCAGAGAACGCACGGCGGCGGGGTCCGGATCTCAGATCCGGACCCCGTTTCGTTTTTCCGGGCCCGCGCGGCCGCCCGCCGGCGGCGGCGGCCGCAGGGGCTCGACTTTTAACTCCCGAAGGCTCATGCAGTGACAAGCCGTCGCCCGGAGCACACGCCGGGCGACGAGTCGTCGGCGCAGCGTGGAGGACAGTCGTGGAGAGCGGCTGGCAGTTTCGTAAGGCGCTGGTCACGAGTCACCGCGGCGTCGTCGCGGCGAAGCATCCGCTGGCGGCGCGGGCGGGCGTCGACATGCTGAATCGCGGCGGCAACGCGGTCGACGCCGCGGTCGCCACCGCGTTCGCGATCGGCGTGATCGAGCCGTGGATGAGCGGGTTGGGCGGAGGCGGCTACATGGTGGTCGGCCGTCCTGCCGGCGCCTCGGGCCCCGCGGACGCGGCCAGTGTCGTCGAATTCGGCATGCGCGCGCCGCTCGCGGCGCACGCCGAGATGTTCGAACTCGAGGACGGCTACGATACGGAGCTGTTCGGGTGGCGGCGCGTCCGCAACCAGGCCAACATTCACGGCCCGCGCTCGGTCGCGGTGCCCGGCGTGCCGGCGGGCCTGGCGCTCGCGCTCGAGCGCCTCGGGACGATGCCGCTGGCGGAGGTGCTGCGGCCGGCGATCGCGCTCGCGCGGAACGGCTTCCCGGCGGACTGGACCACCACGCTGCAGGTCGCGCTCGACGCCGCGACGCTCCGGCGGTACGAATCCGCGGCGTCGCTCTTCATGCCGGGCGGGCTGCCGATCGTCCCCGCCGCAACGCCGCAGCCGCATCTCGTCAAGCAGCCGGACCTCGCCCGCACGCTCGAGGCGATCGCCGCCGAGGGCCCGGATGCCTTTTACCGCGGGGCGGTCGCCAAGCGGATCATCGAGGATGTTCGGAGCCACGGCGGCATTCTGGACACGGAGGACTTCGCCCGGTACGAAGCGCGGGTCGCACCGGCGCTCGTCTCGCGCGCGCTCGGCTACGACGTGATGCTGTCCTCGGGTCCGAGCGGCGGCGCCACGCTTGCGGAGATCGCCGGCCTCACGGCGGGATCGCCGCTGGGGCGGCTCGGCCACAACACCGCGCCGTACCTGCATCTGTTGATCGAAGCGACGCACGCCGCGTTCGACGACCGGCTGCGCCTTCTGTCGGACGAGGGCGGGTGGGACGCGCTCACCAGCGATGCGCACATCTCAACCCGGCGGACGGGGATCGGCGAGCGCGCCTCGGCGCCCGCGGGGGCAGGCGGGCGAACCGGCGCCGACCCCACGAGCACGACGCATCTCTGCGCCGCGGACGCGTCGGGCACCATGGTCTCGCTGACCCAGACGCTGCTGTCCCGGTTCGGCTCGAGAGTGCTGGTGCCGGGCGCGGGAGTTCTATTGAACAACGGGATGATGTGGTTCAACCCCGAGCCCGGCCACCGCAACTCCGCCGCGCCGGGCCGGCGCCCGCTCGCCAATATGACGCCGGCGGTGGTGGGCGTGGAAGGCCGTCCGGTGTTCGCGGTCGGCGCATCCGGCGGGCGCCGCATCATCGACGCCGTGCTGCAGCTCGTGCTCAACCACATGGAGTTCGGGATGGACGCCCAGGCCGCAATCGACGCGCCGCGCATGGACGCGAGCGGAGACGAGGTCGTCGTCGACGCGCGCATTCCCGCGGCGGTCCGAGACGATCTCGCGCGGCGCGGCCACCGGATCGTAGCGGCGGAAGAGACGATGGCTCCGAGGTTCTTTGCGAGTCCCGTCGCGGTGGCGCGGGATCCGTCGACGGGAGCGCTGTCCGGCGGCGCCGACCCGTACCATCCAGCGGCGGCCGTGGGAGCGTAGTCCCGGGGTTCTCGACGGCGGCCCGGCTCGCGCCGCCGGCTATCGGGCGCGCCGTCCGCCGCGCATCGCCGCGGCGAGCGACTGCCGGTGCCGCAGCATATCCTTCCAGGGGTCCGGCTCGTCGAGCCGCCGCGCGTAATTTCCGAGATTGAAGCGGGCGGGATCGAGCTTCGGCGACACCTCGGACCAATCCAGGGGCATCGAGATCGGCGCCTTCGGGCGGCGCCGCACAGAAAACGGCGCCACCACAGTCTGCGCGAATCCGTTCCGGAACGGATCGAGATAGACGCGTCCGCGGCGCGCCCGCACGCGGGCGGCGACGGTCAGTTCCTTGGGGTGCGCGTCGGCCAGGATGCGCGCGAAGGCTTCCGCGAACGCGAGCACCGCGGCGTTATCCGGGCCCGGCCGGAGGGGGACGAAGATGTGCATGCCGCGGCCGCCGGATGTCTTCGGAAACGACTTGAGACCGAGGGTGTCGAGTCGTGATTTGATCACCACCGCCGCCCGGGCGGCGTCGGAGAACTCTCCGGAGGTCGGATCGATATCGAAACACAGCCAGTCCGGCTTGTGAGGTGCGCGCCTCCGGCTCAGCCACGTGTGCACCGGGATGCAGCCGAGGTTGACGAGGGCCAGCTGCGTTTCCAATTTCCCGCCGACGACATACGTCGTGGAGCCGGTGTGATCGCGTACGTTCTGCGTCGGGGTGCCGGGCGGCAGTCCTTTCGGGGCCTCACGCTGATAGAAGCACTGCCCGCGCATGCCGTCGGGGCACCGTTCCAGGACGAGCAGCCGGTCTTCGACATACGGCCGGAGGCGCGGGAACACAGCCTGATAGTATTCGGCGAGATTTCCCTTGGTGTAGCCCTCGTCCGGCCAAAACACTTTGTCGGGGTGGCCGATCGCGACGGCGGAACGGCCGCCGCGCGCCCGGGGCCCGGCGGTGCGGCGCGCAGGGGTGTGGCTCATGACGCGGCCTCCGGCAGAACGACTTCGCGGGCGTTCTTGTCGTCGCGCAATCCCAGAAACGCCGGCTGGCGGAGCTTCCGGTCCGCGGTCAATTCCTCGTAGGCGATCTGCGCGACGAGGCGCGGCTCGAGGTACGTCGCGTCGCGCTCCCGCGGAGGATTCTCGAACGGGGGCGTCCGGCGCACGAGGGGCCGGAACATCCGGTACAGGGAGGCCAGCGTGCGCTCGGTGAAGCCCGTCCCGACCTTCCCGACGTATCGAAGCCGGCCGTTCCTGTCGTGTGCGCCCAGCAGCAGCGCGCCGAATTTCGTCCGCGCGCCCCGCGGCGGCGTGTACCCGCCGATGACGAACTCGTCTTCCTGCCTTACCTTGACCTTCAGCCATTTGTTGGAGCGGCCCTGCACGTAGGGCGCCGCGGTGTCTTTCGCAATGATCCCTTCGAAGCCGCGCTTCTTTGCCTCGCCGTAGGCGGTCAGGCCGTTCGCGGCCATGCGCCTCGCGCGATGGACCGTTCCGCGGATCCCGACGACGGTCTCCAGCGCGGCGCGCCGGACCGGCAGCGGCTCCCGCCGCAGATCCTTTCCATTCCGGTAGAGGCAGTCGAACACCACGTAGGAGCGCGGGGCCCGGCCCTGCTGAAGCAGTTGAAAGCGGGACACGCCTCGACGGTCGAACGCGGCGACTTCGCCGTCGAGGAGCAGCGTGCGCGCGGGAAGATCCTGCACCGCCCGCGCGACGTCGACGAACGCGGCCGTCCGGTCGTTGCCGTTCCGCGACACGAGACGGACGCGGCTTCCTTCTTTATACGCCAGGATCCGGTAGCCGTCGTATTTCTCTTCGTAGACCCATCCCGGCCGGTGAAACGGATCGCGGACCAACGTCGCGAGCATCGGTTTGACGCGAAAAGGAATGCGGCCGGACGCCGCGGAGGCGCCGGACGTCCGGCGCGCGCGCTCCGCGGTCACGCCGACCCCGACGGCGCGGCCGATCGGCGCTGCCGGCGGCGGGTACGCGGCGCGGAAGCCGGCGGCGTGCGCGGAGCCCCGGACTTCGTCGCCGCGGCGGACCCGGCGGTGGACGGCGCGGCGGCTTCACGCCGCTTGATCAGCAGCCACGCTTGCCGCGACCGGCCGGCGACGCCCAGCCCCGTTCGGACGAGCACCCAGGCGCCTTTGAGCCGCCGTCCGTCCAGCGTAAACCGGAGCTCGCCGCGGCGCAGCGCCGCATCGACGTTCGGATCGTCCGGGCGCCATATCCCCTCGTCCCAGATGACGACCGTTCCCGCGCCGTACTCGCCTTCAGGGATGCGGCCTTCGAACTTCGCGTAATCCAATGGGTGATCTTCGACGCGCACGGCGAGCCGCCGCGTGCCGGGATCGCTTGATGGACCCTTCGGCACCGCCCACGAGAGCAGCACGCCATTCCACTCGAGTCGAAAGTCGTAATGCAGCGTCCGCGCGCGGTGCTTGTGGGTAACATAGCGGAGACGCCTCGTCCCTCCGCGCGGGCGACGGTGAGCGCCCGACGGCTCGGGCGTCGCGGTAAAGTGCCGCTTGCGCCGGTACTCCTGCAGGCTCATGGCAGACGCTCCGGTTCTCCGCCGCCGCGGAGCGGCAGTCCTTCGTCTCGTCTTTCACCTTTAGCGTACCCGCGAACCCGTGGGATCTCATTCGGGACGTCACACGAGATATCCACGGCTTGTCCACAAGAACGATCGTTCCGGATTGTTTGCGCGTGTGTGATGTGCTACATTCTCGCATGCCGGCGAGCGCTGCACGCGGGTGAGAGTGAGGTAGCTCTTCGGAGCCAACCCGGCTTAACCCGTGCGGTCTCGCCGGCGCTACATTTCCTCGAAGAACCGCATCAGCGCGCGAATGCCCTTGTGGAAGTGCTCGAGATCCAAGCTCTCGTCGGGGCTGTGGGCGTTCGCATCCGGCAGCGACCATCCGGTGACGACGACCGGGAGCCCCAGCCGTCCCGCGAACTCGGACACGATCGGAACCGACCCGCCCATGCGCACGAACACCGCCTCGCGGCCGAACGCTTCCGTGAGGGCGCGCTTCGCCGCGGCGATCGGCGGCGCGTTCGATGAGATGACCACCGGCGGCGCCCCGTGGCCCATCTTGACCTCCGCGCGCACGCTCTTCGGCGCGACCGCCAGCACGTGCGTGGTAAAGGCGCCCGCGATTTCGTCCGGGCGCTGGTCGGCGACGACACGCATGCTCACCTTCGCCGCGGCCCGCGCGGGGATCACGGTCTTGGACCCGGCGCCCGTAAACCCGCCCGGCATCCCATGGATCTCCAACGTCGGCCGGGCCCACATGCGCTCGAGCGCGCCGTACCCGGGCTCGCCGATCAACGCCGGCGCGCCGATCTCATTCCGGAGAAACGCCGCTTCGTCGAACGGCAGCCGCTCCCACCCGGCCTTCTCCTCGGCCAGCGGCGGCGCCACGCGATCGTAGAAACCGGGGATCAGGATGCGCCCGTTCTTGTCCTTGAGCGCGGTCAGGATTTCGGCGAGGGCCTGGAACGGGTTCGGCGCCACCCCGCCGTAGATGCCGGAGTGAAGATCCCGCGCCGCGCCCGAGACCTCGATCTCCCCCCCGACGATCCCGCGTAGTCCGAGCGTGATCGCGGGAACGCCCGGCGCGGCCATGCCCGAGTCGAGCACCAGGCAGGCGTCCGCCCGCAGCCGGTCCGCGTGGTCGCGGACGTACGCCTCGATGCCGGCCCCGCCCGACTCTTCCTCGCCTTCGATGAGCAGCTTGACGTTGATCGGCAGCCTGCCGCTCGTCTGAAGGTACGCCCTGATCGCCGCGATGAGCGTGAGGATCTGTCCTTTGTCGTCGGCCGCGCCGCGGGCAAACAGCCGTCCGCCGCGGACGGCAGGTTGAAAGGGCGGCGACGTCCAGAGATCGACCGGATCGACGGGCTGCACGTCGTAGTGGCCGTACCCGAGGAGGGTGGGGCGGCCGGGGGCGCCGAGCCACTCCGCGTAGACCAGCGGATAGCCGGCGGTCTCGATGAGCTCCACCGGCAGGTCCATCGACCGGAGATTCTCGGCGAGCCAGTGGGCGGCGCGGCGGGTATCGTCGCGGTGCTCCGGCAGCGTGCTGATGCTCGGAATGCGGAGCAGATCGCTGAGCTCGGACTCGAAGCGTGCGCGGTGGGCGTCGGCGAACTCGACCGGGCTGGGCATCACGTCCTCCTGGCGTCTCGCGGTGATGCGACGGTGCCGACGGTTCGGGTTCCGCGCGGACCTGGAGCGCTCCTTTGGCGACTCCGTGGTGGCCTGGCCGCGCGCGTCCCGGTGCGGCCAGGCCACCAGCTAAGCGTCTTACTCGGCAAAGTCCTCCGTCACCAGTAGTTCGGCGCCGGCGGTGGCGATGCCGATCCCGACGCTGCGGAACCGGGGGTCCAGCATGTTCTCCAAATGACCGCGGCTTGCCTCAAACGCGGCCTCCACTTGGGTGATCGTGCCGCCACACGCGACGTTCTCCCCCACAAACTCGCCGGGTCGCAGCACCGTGCCCAGGCGCTCGAGGAACGCTCCGGAGGACGGCGATCCGTGCCCGATGAACCCGCCGAGTGCCATCTCGCGTGAGTGGCTCCGTGCGGTGTTCCGCAAGACGCCGTTCATGACAAGGAGCGGCAGGCCGTGTTGCCTCCGGGTTCGGTTCAAGAGGTGGAAGAGCGCCGTCTCGGCATCGGGGACGAATTCAGTTTGTGTTGCCGGCATGTTGGTCGGCACCATCACGGCGCCGAGGTCGAGGACGGTCTGGCCCGCCGCGCCCTCCGCCATCACAAGGCTGAGGGCCGTCGTAACCAGCACAACCACGGGCAATGCCGGGAAGCCGCGAGTGCGGGCAACCGATCGGGTCTTCATCTATCGCTCCTCCTTCGGCAGCCCGGCTGACCCTATGCGGGTCCCGTGGCTTTGCGCCCCTGGGTCGCCCCAGGTTTGCCGTTATCGGGAGGAGGGCCGAACCTGCGAAGGCACTCCCCCGGCCTATAGGCACCGGACACTGCGCCGGTGCGAAGAACCTACCTCGCGAGCATCGCGGGTGCGCGGGCGGTCTTCTCGCTCTTCTTCATGTCATAGAGGCGGGCGTCGGCCACACCCATCAGGATCTCCAGGGAGTCGCCGTCCGCGGGCCACGATGCGACGCCCCACGAGACGGTGAGCTGCGAACTCCCCGGCGCGTCGCGCAGCGGCACCGCGATGCGCCCAACGCGCTCCAGCAGTTGGTGCGCCTGCGCCGCGGTCGTGCCGGGGAGGAGCAGCACAAATTCATCGCCGCCCCACCGGACCACTCGGTCGTGGGTGCGGGTACACGTTCTGAGCGCCTCGGCGACTCGAATAAGCGCCATATCGCCCGTTGCGTGGCCGAGCGTGTCGTTGACGGCCTTGAAGCCGTTGATGTCGAGCATGGCCACGGCGAACGGACGGCCGGTCCGGCGGCTGAGGCTGATTTCGGTTTCGGTCTGATCGAGAAACGCCCGCCGATTCATCAAGCCGGTGAGAGGGTCGGTGGCGGCAAAGGCGCGGCGCTCCTCGGACAGCCGTGCCACCTCACAGGCACCTGCCAGGTACCCGGCCACCGCGGTTAGAACCTCGAGTTCCGTCGCAGAGAACGCGTCCACCTCGCTGCGGTGGGCGCTCAGGACCCCGATGGCGCGCCCCTGTACGCTCAGTGGGGCATAGATCCCCGAATGCATGCTATCGCCCAGGGAGAACACCCACGGCTCGGTTCCCGCGTCGGGAACGTACAAGGGCCGGCCGGTTTCCAGCACCGCCCAATGCTGTCCTTTCTCCCGAGGGATCGTCAATCCACGAAAACGCCGCCACAGCCCTGAGGCTCCGACGAGCGTCAAGATCGAAGGATCGCGCTCGTCACGCAGGCCAATCGTGCAGGATTCGAAGCCAACCTCCGCGTCGAGCGCCTCGAGGGCGCACTCGGCGAGTTCCGGCAGACTGAGGAGGACGGTAAAGTCGGTCGCCAGGCGGGCGACAAACGCGGTCGGTTTGTGAGCCTCCGTCGCGGTGATCATTTAGATCGCCACCCGATCGCTGTGCATTCCGCGCAAGGCGTCTGCCGCCGTCGCGGAAGTCGGCAACAGATCGGCCCTCGGCGCCAGCACCCCATCGCGGATGCCGTTGAGCGACGCCGTGAGCGGGGCCAGCATGCTCACGCGGTGGTCGTCCGCGCCGCTCACCTCATCCTGCACCAGCATCTTGAGAAAGGCCTCGCCGACCCGGGGGTCAAAGTGGCGGCCCAGTTCGGCGCGAATATACTCGCGGGCGCGATCCTCGCTCCACGCCCGGCGATAGGGTCGATCCTGTGTGAGCGCGTCCCACACGTCCACCACCGCGAAGATTCGCGCGGCCAGGGGGATCTGCTCGCCCTGCAGCCGGCGGGGATAGCCGGTGCCATCCCATTTCTCATGGTGGCAGTACGGAATGTCCAACGCCGGTCGCAGGTAGGGGATCGACATCAGCAGGTCACGGGCGTATACCGGGTGGCGCTCCATCAGCTCCCGTTCGGTCGAGTTGAGCCGGTCGGGCTTCAGCAGCACCGTGTCGGATATGGCCATCTTCCCGATGTCGTGGAGCAGCGCTCCGTGCCGGAGGTGAATGAAATCAGAGTCCGCCACGCCGAGTTGACTTGCCAGCCGCAGGGCCAGCTCCGTCACCCGTTGTGCGTGGCCGGCGGTTTCCTTATCTCGGAGTTCGAGCGCGCGGGCCCAGCCCGCCAGCGTCGTGTCGTAGGCCAGCATGAGGTCGTCGTGGGATCGCTCGAGCGCCCGGAGCTGCTGGGCATCGCTGATCGCGATCGCCGTCTGCCGGGCGAGCATGTCGAGGAACTCCAACCATTCGTGGTTGGGCGTCAGCGGCCGCCGGTAGAGCACGTGCAGCACGCCGAGCAACTGGCCTTTCGCGATCAGCGGGACGGCGTAGGCGGCCCGGAACCGCTCGCGGCGTCGATGCGTGACGCCAATCAACTTCAAGGCATCCGGGGCCTCGTCGAGGTTCGCCACGCCGACGCACCGCCGTTCGAGCGCGGCCAGTCCGGCCAGACCCTCCCCCAGCTTGATCCGCACGTTACGGGACCCGTCCGTCAGAAACCCCTGCCCCGCGGCGTACTCCAGCGCCTGCAGGCGAGGATTGAACAGCAGCACGCAGGCCGCATCGGCATCGAGTTGTGCCGCAGTCTTGGCCAGCACGACGCTGAGGCTCGCCTTCAGGTCCAGGCTGCCGGTGATCACCTGATCGATTTCGTGCAGCGCCTGGAGCTGAGCCAATCGCCGGGTCGCGTCGTCATACAGGCGCGCGTTCTCCAAGGCCGCCGCCAGCTGGTGAGCGTATGCTTGGAAGAACTCGACGCGGTCCGGCGTAAAGAACGCGGCGTGATTCGCGTACAGGACCAGCGCCCCGAAGGTACTCGTACGGCTGATCAGCGGAAAGATTCCCGCCGCCCGCACACCCAGGTCGGCCGCGAGCGCCGCAGGCACCGTCGCGTCGGGGTCCTCCCCGACGTTCTGCACCACGACGGACCTGCGGGCCGCGAGCGGCGCACGAATGGCGTCGCAGGCCGTCGAGCCGGCCCAGTCCTCAATGAGCGAGCCGAGGCGCGTCTCACTCGGATGGTGGGCCAGGCATTGCAACCGGTCAGCCTCGTCAAACTTCGCGATCCATGCGACCGTCGCGCCAAACACGTGCACGCAGCGGTCCACAGCTTCGTCCGCAAGGCTCTGGAGATCCAACGTCTCGGCCATGCGCTGCGCACCTTCGTAGAGGCCGCGGACGTTTGCCAGTTCCTGCGCGACCTGCTGCGTGAGCTGCGTGCGGTCGATCGCATGACTCGAGAGTTCGGCCAAGGCCGTCGCGAGATCCGCGTCGCGTCGCGCAAACGGTTCGCGTATGCCGCCCCGGCGGCGCGCGATCACCAGAGCGCCGATCACGCGCTCCCCCTCTCGCAGGGGGACGGCGACGCAGGGCCCCATGCTGCCGCCGGGTACCGCGCCGCCACCCGCCCCAAACGCCGTGGTCAGGTCGGGAATCACGAGCGCACCCGCGCGTTCGACGGCCGCGGCCGCGATGCGCGGCCCGACCGCGACGGTGGCATCCAGCGCCACCCCTTTGACCGCGCGCACGCACACGGGTTGGAACGTACGACCGTCCGGCTGAAGCAGCACGAGCGCGGCGTGGTCTCCGCGCAGGAGCGCCATCGTACGCTCGGTAATGAGCGCGTAGATCTCGCCGAGGCTGGTGGTCCGTCGCAGCGCGGCCCCGAGGCTGTGCAGGGCCTCCATATCTCTCGCATGGGCGCGCACGTCGTCGAGCAGCTGCAGCCGCTCTGCCACCGTCCCGATCTGACGGCCGACGGCTTCGACCAGGCGAAGGTCCGCCGCGAGCCAGCGCCGCGGGCGCGCCGTCGTGATGAGCAACCCCCCGATTGGCCGGCCGTCTACCAGCAGAGGGCCCATGATCGACGCCCGCACCCCGGCCCGGCGAATCGCCGGCGCGAGGGCCTCGGGCAGAAGTCCGGCAGCGGCCTCCCAATTCTCCACAGCCTGGACCTGGGTCAGTTCGAGCCCGGCGGCCTCGGCCGCGGACATGACGGTCTCCATGCGAAAACCGGGGGGCATGTGGCGATTGAGGAAGGTGCCGGTACCCAGCCAGACGCCGCCGTGAGCGCCTTCGAGCGCCGCCAGCGTCCGGTCGAGCAGCGTGTCCAGGAACGTCTGCAGGTCGGCCGCCGCCGCCGCCGCCGTCACGATCTCGTTGAGCGCCTCGACGTGCGCCTGCGCCTGCTTGCGCTCGGTGATGTCGACGATCGCTCCTTCGTAGTAGGCGACGCCGGTGGAGGCATCGCGCGTCGCGCCGATGCTGGCCTGGACCCATACGAGCGAGCCGTCGGAGCGATTCATTTGGCTCTCGAAATCCATTACGCTGGCGTCGCCCTCGAGCTGAGTGCGCCATCGCTCCCAGAGCTCGGGGTCGAGGTAGAGATTGGCCGCGTTAACGGGGTCGAGCGCGTCGCGGCTCGGGTAGTCGAGGATGCGCAGAAATGCGGGGTTGACGTCGAGGATCTGCCCGTCTTCGGCAGCGCGATAGAGCCCGACAGGGACTCCCTCGAACAAGCTCCGATACCGCTTGTACAGCCCTGAGTTTTCGAGTGCGAGCGCCTCGCTCTTCAGCGTGCGGCCGGTCACAATGAGGAGCAACGAGGTGAGCAGGCCGATGAACGCGAGCCCGGTCGCGAACATCGCCCACAACTGCCAGGACCCCCGCGGGCCCAGGTATCGGAATCCCGGGGTGGCGTGAACGACCACGGCCAGCGCGAAGGCGGCGACCAGCGGAAGGCCAACGGCGAGCCGCCTGGCGCGCCACACCGCGCGGGGCTGCCCCACCCAGATAAGAATCAGCGGGGTCACGACCATGACGCCGATTGACCCCCCGACCCACCAAGTCCACCAATTGAACGGATAGTAGAACCACGGGTCGATCCCCGCGAGCGCGAGCACGGCAACACTCCACGCCGCGCCGAGAACGCAGGCCACGGGTCCCCCGAGGATCAGGAATTTCGCGACGTCGGCGGCTTCATCGAGTGCCGCCGGAAATCCGACGAACCGCCGGATGAGCGCCGCCCCGGTGGATGCCTGGAGCACTACGCCGGCCGCAAGACCCGCCGCGACACCGGCAGACCGAAGGACCGCGGCGGCGCCGGCCGGATGGAACGACGGTCCCATTGCGGTGAAAAACGCGCCTATCAGGATGCCGGGCCACACCCGATATCCGAAGAGCAAGAGCCCGGCGAGGGCGATTCCCGCCGGAGGCCATACGGCCGTCGGGTAGTCCGTGGGGTTGGCCGTCAGCAGGTACAACCGGCCGAGGGCGTAGTAGGCCAGCGCCAAACCAAGTGCCCAGATCACGCCGCGGTCGAAGGCTGGCTCCAGCCTCGACTGGCCCTCCGTGCGTACCGCCGCCGCGGTCGATTCAATCATCTGACTCGTCGGTGCCGATCAGCCGAAGAGCGTTCACCGGGACCTTGTTGTCACGGTCGCCGGCGCGTGCCGCGTCGATCTCAAGCCGCAGCTCGACTTCCGCGAGCCATTCGTTCTCAACGGCGAACGCCGCCCGAGTATCGGCCAGCCGGCGGTACTCCGCCTCAAGCGCCGCCCGTTCCGCCGCGAGCCGCGCCTGCTCAGCCTGCAGGTCTCGCTGCAACGTCGCGAGGCGCTCCCGCTCCTCGCGCAGCTTGGACTGGGTCAACGAAAGCGCCCCAATCGAGCCCTGTTCGAGTCCCGCGCGTCCCGCTTCCACCGACGGACGCACCTCGCGGAGCGATCCCTGCGGCGCGTCGAGGGTCGCAGGTCCGGCCGGAACCGCGGCAGCCGCCTGCGGCGCGAACGAGCTCATGGCCTCCTCTTCCTCGGCCGAGCAGACGTGGGGCGCATCGAAGTAGTACACGACCGCGCCGATCACCCGGCCCGCCCGGCTGAGCGGCCAGGTGCAGACCGACCGCAGGCCGGCCCGTTCGAGCCGCTGCCGCACGGCATTGCGGAACGGCAGCTCGCGAGCGTCGGGCAGGAACCACGGCTTAGGGCTGTAGGCCCGCCCGCCCTTTGGCATATCCATGCACGTGAACTCAGGACACCGCATCAGGTGAACCCAGGGGTTGATGCCGTCCGGCGTGACCAGTTCACCGATGTAGGCGTCCGGCAGGTCATGGGACCACGGACAGGTGACCGTGCCTTTCGACGAGCGGAAGAACACCGCGGCGCGCGGCGCGCCGGTCAACAAGAGGACAGCGCGCCCGATCGCCTCGGCGGCCGACGCTGCCGAGGTGGCACCCGTGAGCATCTCCTCGGCTGCCGCGAAATTCGCGCGCTGCTCGGCGTGATCGATGAGGGGCCAGGCCGCGGCCATGTTACGCTCCCTCCCCGGACACGAAGATGACGCGCAGCAGTTCCTCGACCGTCGTAACCCCCTCGAGGACCTTCTCCACCCCGTCCTGACGCATGAGCCGCATCCCATCCTCTCGCGCCGAGGCCCGCAGCTGATCCGCCGAGCCGCCGCCCAGCACGATCGCGCGCAGCCGGTCCGTCATGACCATGAGCTCGAACACCCCGATCCGCCCACGGTATCCCGTGCCCCGACAGAAATCGCAGCCCCGGCCCCGGTATAGCCGCAAGGCATGGGGACGGTCGGAATCAAGCCCCAGCCGGCGAAGGGCATCCGGGGGAGGTGTGTACGCCTCCTTGCACTGCGGACAGATGACCCGCACCAGCCGCTGCGCCAGCACCCCGGTCAGGGACGCGGTGACCAGAAACGACTCGACTCCCATGTCCGCCAGCCGAGTCGCCGCCCCCGGCGCGTCGTTGGTGTGCAGCGTGGTCAGCACCAGATGTCCCGTCATCGACGCCTGCACCGCGATCTGGGCGGTCTCCCGGTCACGGATCTCACCGATCAGCACGACGTCGGGGTCCTGCCGTAGAATGCTCCGCAGGCCGCTCGCAAACGTCAACCCTGTCCGCGCATTGACCTGCACCTGATTGACCCGCGGGATCTGGTACTCGACCGGGTCCTCAACGCTCACGATGTTGCGGTCCGGCGTGTTGATCCGCTCCAGCGCGGTGTACAGGGTCGTCGTCTTGCCGCTGCCGGTAGGCCCTGTGACGACGACCATCCCGTGCGGCCTCGTGACCAGGCCTTCCCACGCCGCCAAGAGCTCGTTGGGCATCCCGATCCGGTTCAGCGCCACCCTCGTGCTCGACTGATCCAGCACCCGGATCACGATCTTCTCCCCCAGCACCGTTGGCAGCGTGCTGACGCGCAGGTCATACTCCTTGCCCTCGAGGCGCAGATGGATATGCCCATCCTGCGGCAGGCGGCGTTCCGCGATGTCGAGATTTGCGAGGATCTTCACACGCGAGATCAGCGCCGCCTGGATCTGCTTTGGTGGCGCCATGACATCTTGCAGTTGCCCGTCGACGCGGAACCGCACCTTAACCTCGCGCCGGTGCGGCTCGAGGTGGATGTCGCTCGCCGCCGCGCGCACCGCTTGGTGAATGATCTGGTTGACCACCCGGACGATCGGCGCTTCTTCCACCATCGTCCGCAGGCGCTCCACGGCGACCTCGTCGGTCCCCGCCGGTTCGTCTATCACCTCAGACTCGGGGGCCGGCGCTCCTTTGAGCAGGGCTTCCATTTCCGCATCGATCCCCTGCAGGCGGTTCTGCGCCCGCGCGATGTCGTCGGCGCTGGCGATGATGATGTCGACCTCCAGGCCCGTCAGCAGCCGGACATCATCGATCGCCACGACATTGGCCGGGTCGGCCATTGCGACGACCACACGATCCGCCGTCCGGTCGATGGCGACGACGCCGTGGCGCTGCGCGAGGGCCGGCGGGATCAATCGCGCCACCTCGGGGTGGCCGTCGTCCGAGAGTTCCGCAAAGGGGAGACCCCACTGCTGGGCCACCGCCCGGGCTAGCTCCCGCGCGCTGACGGCGCCCATCTCGACGAGAATGCGGCCGAGCTGGCCGCGGCTTTCGCGCTGGATCTCGACTGCCTGTCTTAACTGGTCCTCGGTGACCGCCCGTCGGGCGAGCAAGACGGTCCCGATCGAGTCGTTGCGCGACGGGAACGACTTGCCGTTTCGTTTGGTGGAGGGCGCCGGCGACGGCATGACCGCCATGAGTGCGGTCCCATCACCGGTTGACGGTACCTGCGTGGCGAGCACTTCGTGCATTGCGGTTTCCCCCCGGATCCTTATCGGTCGCTATCGAGTGGGTTTAGGGTACTCGAGCCTGTATCGTCAAGCGAGAGGAAGCCCACCCCTTTCATATGGGTGCCAGCATCTTTTGTGACCGAACTTTCACCTAACTGCTAGCGAGCTCAATGGAATATCCTGGACAGCTTGGCAGGGCCGGCCTGGGTGTTTTAGTTAAGATTTCGAGATGTCATATAGCTTGGACGAACTTTGAATAGGCCATAAGTTGATTTTGCCGATCAGCCGCAATTCAGCGAAATAATATCAACGAGTTTGCCTGAAATCATCTGGGAAGGGGCATCAAAGTTAACCGCGCCGGGACTTTCGAAATCCTGTCGTGGCTCACAGTGGCAGCAGGGGGGAGATCATGACCACCGACACGCGCGAGGACGAGGACTGTTCATGTTCTAAGGCGCTCCGTCTTTCCAACGGAAATCTGGCGAGGGCCTGCACTCTGACTGTTGTTCTTCTTGCAATGGCGATCCGTATCGCCTTGCCGGTCCCTGCGCATGCCGCCACGAGCGGCAGCGGCAACGTGGTTATCACGGTGACCCCCGGCCAGTCCGTTGCGGTCACCGTCACCCCGGCAACGCTTAGCCTGTCCGAGGACGTTACGAGTCCGGGGACCGGATGGATGTTTGACGCCACGAACGCCGCCTGGATGCCAAACGCCTGGACCCACGGCACTTACTTCTACGGGGTCAGCGGGAGCGGCAATTGTCTCGCGATCACCATCAGCACATCGCTGTCGAACTGGGGGTTAACCGCCTATTACGGGGTTAGCGGCGGTCTGACGTCGGGCAATACCAGCCTGGCGCTCGCGCCATCGACCGCCGCCTGCGGCACTCCCACCAGCAGCCAGGTATTGAGCGCCAACAGCGGCGCTCAAACAACCCTCCAGACGAGTCAGAACGGTTCGCAGACGTTTTACTACTACGTCGCGGTGCAGCCAACGATCGCAACCGCCGCGAACGCGACGATCACCATTACCTTCACGGCGCAGTAGCTGCCCGCAAGCTGATGCGCCTTCCCCGGTTCTTCGCCGCGACGCTGCTGATCGCCGCGCTTGCGGTTCCGCTCGAACAGGGCGAGGCCGCCAATCCCACGATGGCGGTTTCGCCGGCGGCCACGAGTTTCGCGGAGGACGTCAACAGTCCCGGCTCGGGCTGGACGTTTGGCACCGGCGCCGCGTGGTTCCCCGCCGTCTGGAGCGACAACGCCGCCTATACGTACACGAGCTGTGTGCGGGTATCGGCGGCAAACGCCAACGGCAACTCCTCGTGGAGCGCCGAGTATACGACGAGCCCCTCCACCTCCCTACACGTGGGCCTCGCCGTCGCCGGTACGGCGTCCTGCGGCACGCCGGCAGCGGCCGGCACGGATATCGGCAACTCCAGTTTCACGACGCTGAATCAAACGGGCAACGCCACTGCCTATTACTATGTCGTCGTGCAGCCCACAGTGGCGGTCTCCTCCACTGTGACCATTAGCCTCACGTTCAAAGTCCAAAGCACCGCCGCCACGTTGGCCATTACGATGAGCCCCGGCAACGCGATCGCCGTCACGATCACACCGTCGTCTGCAGGCCTCCTTGAGGACGTTACACTTTCGGCCGGCAACAACAGCGGCTGGGCGTTCGCCGCCGGCAAACCATGGATCCCAGGCACGACCTGGAACGACAACAGCGCGTATACCTACGGCACCGGCGCGGCCGGCTGTTTCACCGTCTCCGTCCGCACGTCGGTGCAAAACTGGAATCTATCGGCTTTCTACACCACGAGCCCGACGCCGTCCAAGCCGATCAACGTCGCGCTCGCTCAGGCAGGCACGGGCAGCACCTGCAACGCTCCCGCCGCGGCAGGCACGGTCATCGGTTCGAGCCCCGCGACCGTGCTTGCGAATCAAGGCGGCACGCAGACCGTCGACTACTACGTTGTCGTGCAGCCTGCACTGGCGGTCACCTCGAACGTGGCCGTCACGATGACGTTCACGGCCCAGTAAGACGGAGGCAATGAAGATGAGCATGCCGCATCGTCTCATAGGGATAGCCGTCGTGATGGCCGCCCTCGCGGCGGCGCCGGGGCCGGTCCACGCGGCCGCCACGGTCCCGATTGCCAGCTTCGCCGCCAGTCCCCGGTTCCAAGCCGCCTCCGCCGCCAGCGGCGAGCCGGCCACCTTCCTGATCGACGTCCGAAACTTCAACGAACGTGCCCCGCTGCCGGTGAGTTTCGAGCTCGCCGACCTCGACGAACGGGGCTGGATTACGGCCCCGCATACGACGCCGTACAGTCTCGTCGGCTTGGCGACCCTGCCCGAACCCATGACCTTCGGTCCGGGTGAAACAAAGCGCGTGGCGGTTGTTGTCAAAAGCGATGGACGCACGCACTACGGCTCGGTGGTCGTCGTGGCGGGTCCCCCCGGCGCTCCGTTCGCGCGGATCGCGCTCAAGATCGTGATCACCGCTCCGGACGCCGCCGCGGAGCCGGACATCCAGGTCACCCCGGCGTCCTCCGGCACGATCAAGTTGGATCTTCGCAACACCGGTGACGGGCTCTTGAGTCTGCGCGGCGTGATCTTCTTATTGTCGCCGGACAACCGCTTCCTGGGGCGCCTGGATGTTCCCCTGGTGGCGATACTGCCGCATGGGAGCGCGTCGATCACGCTCCAGTGGCCGGAGAAGTTGCCTTCGGGCACGATCGCCCGCACAGTACTTACGCAGGAAGGGAGAAAGCCATTCGTCGTAAACGCCACCGTACCATAGCCGCGGTCATCGCGGTCCTCGGCGCGCTCCTGAGTCTTGTCCCCGCTCCCGCGGCCGCCCAGGACCACGGCCCGTCGTCCCCGGGAGCTCTGCGGGTGCGGGTCGGAGAGCAGCTCGTCCTGCGCGCACCGGCGGGCATGATTCATGCCGAAGCCGCAGATCCGTCGATCGCCGAGGTCACGATGCCGTCCTCCGACACCGTTCTCGTGCGGGGGATTCGCCCGGCCGATACGGTCTTGCTGCTTGTGAACAGCACGACCGCCGTCGCGCAGCCCCTCCGCGTCGCTCCGGCGTTGGCGATGTCCGGCACCGCGGCGGATGCGGCATCGCCGGTGGGATTCGTCGACCTCACCTACATTCCCGACGCACATGCGTTCTGGGCGGACGTCCACCGCCCGGGTCTTGATGCGACGATCAGTGCAGGCGGCTGGCAGGTCCATCTCCTCAGCGGCGGGCTCACGGTCGTCGGGGCGAGCGCGCTGCAGACCCCGCTTCAGAATTTCGGCGTGGCGCCGGGCGCAGGCGCGAGCATTCGCACGCCCGACGGATGGGAGCTTATCGCGAGTACAATGCAATCGCAGATCGTCCATCACTGGCCGCTCGGCGGGACTAATGAGGTGGCCCTCGCCGCCACGATGGCCGGACCACTCGCCACGCTGCACGTCGAGCGCGGCGGGGTGGCCGTGGACCTCGGGACCCTGTACGAGAACGGGGCGGCGCAGAGTGCGGGCGCGCTGACCGCGGCGATCGGGGCTGTTCTGGTGGCGTACACGTTCGGGCCGCAGGGAACCAGCCTGTCTGCCGAGATCCCCTTGGGCGGGTGGACGATCAGCGCGGCTACCGGTTCACAGGGTTTACAGATCGGTTTTGGCGGATCGCTTGGTACCGGCAACCGCGCGACTGTTTGGACCGGCTCTGGAAGCTACGGGTTCGGCATGACCGTGCCGATAGGCGCCGGAGGTACGATGACCATCGCCGCGAACCCAGGCGGCGTCTCCGCATTCGCCAGCACGGCGGAGAGTCCCGCCGCCGGGGTGACGACCACGACGGGGTTCGGCGCCGGCGCACTCACGTTGACGAGTCCGCCTCATGACGTTCCGGTCTTGGCCTCCGCCGCGGCGTTTGGGGCCTCTCCGGCGACGCAGGCCGAAGCGCGCGCGCCGTCCCTTCTTGTTCCCTATCTGGCGCGGGCGAGGATTGAAATTCCAGCGGAGCCCGTCGCCGCGCTCGCCAGAGCACCTCGATCGCCCAACGGCTTCGCAGGGGAGCCCGTGTCGATTCCGTCCGGTTCAGCCGCGCTCATTCTCCATGTGTGTCTCCATAGTGCGAGCCCGAAGACCATCTGCGATCCGGCCGATCCTACGGTAAGCCTTCGTCTTTATGTGGATGATCGGCCAATCGAACCCTCCGGGGTCGCGCTGCCGATCGTCCCGGGACCGCATGCCGTTGCGATCCGTCCGGAGGACCTCCCGCAATTTCTGGTCCCGCTCGGCGCGTTGACCTGTCCCATCAACGCAACGGCGGGCGGCATCGTTGTGTGCGACTTTGCCTTCCGGCGCGCCGGGGCGCAATGACACACCGCATCACGACGGTGGCAGCGACACTTCGAGGTCGATCGTTGGCGACACAACGAACTGTGCCGCTCGCGAGAGCGGTTAACCTCGTGCTCGTGGCGGGTACCGTATCAGACATCGGCGGCGGCGCCGGTGATTCGGGTTCCGCACGAACGGAGAGCGCTCCTTTGGCCTATGCTATAATGAGCGGTGCGCGGCGGCGTAGCTCAGGTGGTCAGAGCACGCGGTTCATACCCGCGGAGTCGGGGGTTCGAAGCCCTCCGCCGCCACCACCAGTCTCCCTGTCGTGCACCGTCGCGCTGTCACAGTTCGACCGGCCTCGCCGTCCGCATGGAGGTGAGCAGCGCCGTGATGACGCGCAGCGTGCCCACGGCGTCGTCGGGAGAATAGGGCACGCCGGTGTCTTGAAGGACGGCGTCGGCGAATCGCTCTGCCATAACCTGATACTGGTTGACGCCCGGCACGGTGAGCACCGTGCGCTCCGCTCCTCGTATGAGGTGGATCTCCGCATCGCCGGTCCCGGGGAGAAAGGCCTTCGGGACGGCGAGCCGTCCCTCCGTGCCGATGATGTCATACTCCTCACGCCGGGGCATCGTGAGGCCGCAGTCCAGCAGCGCCAGGCGGCCGGAGCCGAACGCCAGCACCGCGCCGACGAGTTCGTCGACCCCGGTCTCCCCGACGTACCCTTGAGCGAATACCTGCTCAGGTTCTCCCAGGAGCATCCGGGTCACGTTTACGGCGTAACACCCGACATCGTAGAGCGAGCCGCCGCCCAACGCCGGGTTGAACCGAATGTTCCGGCTTGGGTCCCGGGCCGGAAACGTGAACGATGCGCGCAGGAGTTTGAGGTCGCCCACCACGCCGCGGGCGACCATCTCGACGACCCGTTCTGTTCGCGGGTGGAACCGGTACATGAAGGCTTCCATGAGTTTCACGCCGGCCCGCGCGCACGCCGCGACCATCTCCCGGGCGTGCTCCGGCGACGTGGTCAGGGGCTTCTCGCACAAGACGTGCTTCCCGGCCGCCGCGCACCGCAGCACCCAATCGTGATGCAGCGCATTCGGCAATGGGACATACACGGCCTGGACCTCGTGATCGTCCAGCAACGCCGCGTACGAGCCGTAGGCCCGCGCGATGCCGAGACGTTGTGCGGCCTCGTCCGCTCTGGCCGCGTCCCGGCTTGCAATCGCAACGATGCGTCCGTTGCGAGACTGCTGGATCGCCGGGAGCACGACGCGCATGCCGATGTTGGCCACACCGAGGACTCCCCAACGGACGCGGTCCATTCGTGCGCTTCAACCTCTCCCGCGCTCCCGGAGGGGCGCCCGCCGCTTACGCTGTGAACAGCGCGTAATACCCGATTCCGAGCACCACGACCACCGAGACCAGCACCAGGACGACGACCGTCGTCGGGTCCATCACCGGAAGCGGCAGGCGCGCGTGGATCAGTTGCTGCAACGGCATCGTCACCGCGCCGGCCGCGCGCGACAGAGCGTCCCCCAGTCCCTGGACCGAACTGGTCAGCGAACCGGCGTTGACGGAGTTCAGGACATATTCCATGGCGGACCTCCGTTCAGCATGCCTTCGGGGGTTTCCTCTGGAGCAGGTGGAACCGGGCGCGGCGCCGCGCATGTCGTCGATCACCCAGTTCCGACCGTCGGGAATTGCGCGTGAGGCCGGCAGGGGCTACACTGAAGCCACGACGGCTTTGGACACTCGCAGGGATGGGAGAGGCCGCTACCACGACTTTTCGATCTCTTCATCATGAGATCTCATTCACACGGGAAGAATATGGGAACAGCCGCGTGACCCGCCCACGTTGTACGCGGTAGCGTCATTACGAGGTCGATCGCCGGTGACACAACGGATTGCGCCGCTCGCGAGAGCGGTCATTGTCGCACTCGTGGCGGGCACCTTGTCCGGCGTCGGAGGAAGCGCGCCCGGCGCGGTCATGCTGCCTGCCGCGGGGACACCCGCCGCGCCGGCGGTCCCCGGCCAACCCTGGCAGACACCCACAGTCCTCGTTCCGATTGGAGCCCAGGTCGCCGGCTCCGTGCTCAAGGTCGATGTCGACGACCGCCGCTACGTCACCGCCGGCACGGTGCTGATCGAATTGGACCCGAGCCGCTACCGGACCGCGCTCGCACAGGCGCGCGCCCGCGCGGCGGCGCTGACGGCGCAGGTCAACGCCGCCCAGGCCAGGCTTGCCGCGGGGCGGCATCAGGCCGCCGCCGGCGTCACCGCCGCGGTCGGCAGCGCGTCCACGATGCCGCCGCTGCCTTCTCTGCCGCCAATCGCCGTCCCGAAGGTCGACGCGGCGACCAAGGCGCAGCTCGCACAGGTCCAGCAGCAGATCGTGGCCGCCCGGACCGAGGTGTTGAGCGACGCGCAGTCCGAGGCGGCGTCCGCGCGCCAGACCGTTGATCGCGACCAGGCGCTGCTTGCGCAGGGCCTGATCGCCGCGCAGCAGCTCAATGCCGATACGGCCGCGTACACCGCGGCGCAGGGACAGGTCTCCGCCGCACGCACCGAGCTTCGGAGCGCGCAGGCGGGTGCGCTGCGGGCGGCCGAAACCGTCGCGCAGGCTCAGGCCGCGATCGCGGCGGCGCAGCGCCGCGTAAGCGCCGCGCAGGACGATGCCGCGGCCGCGACGACCGCGGTCGATCGCGACAAGGCGCTGGTGGCGCAGGGAGCGGTGGCCGTGCGGCAGATCACCGCCGATACCGTGACGCAGGACGCGGCGCAGGCGCGCCTCCAGGCGGCGACCGCCGAGCTCCACCGCGCGCAGGCCGAACTGACGGCGGCGCAGGCCGAGGCCGTCGCCGCGGCCGCCGTCCGCCGGCAGGCGCAGATCCTCCAACAGGCCGGGGCGGTACGCGCGCGGCATGCCGCGCAGACGCGGGTGTTGGCGCAGCAGGCCGCCTCCACGATCGTGACCGCCGCGGAGGGCGCGCGCGCTCTCGCGGCGCTTCAGACGGACGCCGTCAACGCGCAGACCGCCGCCCGGCGCGCCGAGGCGAATCTCGCCGAAACGGTCGTGCGCGCCCCGGCCGGCGGATGGGTGGTGCCGCCGGTCGTGCGGCCGGGCGACTCCGTCCGGCAGGGGCAATCGGTGGCGATGCTGGCCGTCGACGCGCAGCGTCAGACCGGTACGGCCGCCGCCGCGCCCGCGGGGGCCACGCCCGGCGCGTCGCAGCCTCGTGCCGGTCCGGCTCAACTCGCCCAGATCGCCGCGGGCGAACGGCAGGTCCTCGCGGAGCTCAACGCGGAAGCGGCGCGCATCTCGTCGATCAGCGCGACCGCCATCCCCGAGATCCCGCCCCGCCCGGGCGTCGTCCTGTACGGGCTACCGAACGGAGGAGCCGAACCGTTCAATCAGGCGAACGGCACCGTGCCGACGCTGCTCAACGGCGGAATGCCGTGGCCGATTCTCGGTCCCATCACGTCCGGCTTCGGATGGCGGGTTCATCCGATCTTCGATACGCCGGAGTTTCACACGGGCGTGGATATCGCGGCCTCGATGGGCGCGGTGATCGACGCGCCGGCCGCCGGCACCGTGATCTTCGCTGGCTCGCTGCCGGCCAACGGGACGCTCGTGATCCTGGACCACGGCAACGGAGTCACGACTACGTACTCGCACCTGTCGGTGTATCGCGTGTACGTCGGCGAACACGTGCAGCGCGGCCAGGTCATTGCCCAGGTCGGCAGCACGGGATGGAGCACCGGTCCGCACCTGTTCTTCGAGATCCGCAAGAACGGGCACCCGATCAATCCCCTGAGCTTGTAGCCGCGGCCTGCTATCCACGGGGCGCGGCCAACCGAACGCGGGCGAGGTGGGACATGGGCCGTGAGTGGTTCCATAACCTCCGCGAGGGGGGCATTCCGCGCACGCTGGCCGCCGGCATCCGCGCGCGGGTGTTTCCGGGCACGCACGTGATGCTCTCCGTCGTCGAGATCGAGCCGTGGTCCGAGTCGCCCGTGCACGCGCATCCCAACGAGCAGTGGGGGCTGTGCCTGGAGGGGGAATGGATTCGGATCCAGGACGGCGTCGAGTATCCGGTCCGGGCGGGCGATTTTTGGGAGACGCCGCCGAATGTGCCCCACGGGGGACGCGCGCTTGCCGGCCGCTGCGTCGTGCTCGACGTCTTCGCGCCGCCGCGGGACGATTATCGCCGCGCGGGCGCGGGCTACGGCGACGCTGAAGTGCGGGGGAAGGCGCGGGACGGCGCCTAGCGGGATGGCACGCGATCCGCTCGCGGCGCAGGTTCGCGAGACCATCCGAACGCACGCGATGCTCGCCGGCGGCGAGCGCGTCGTCGCGGCGGTGTCGGGCGGACCGGATTCGACCGTGCTGCTGTCGGTGCTGGCCGCGCTGCGGGAGGACCTCCGCCTCGATCTGCACGCCGCCCATCTCAACCACGGCCTCCGGCCCGAGGCGTCGCTCGATGCCGCCGCGGCGGCCGGGATGGCCGCCTCCCTCGGCTGTCCTTACCATGAAGCGACCGAGGACGTCGCGGCGGCGGCCGCGCGCGAGCGGCGCTCGATCGAGGACGCCGGCCGCGAGGCGCGGTACCGGTTCCTCGCCGGCGTCGCCGCGCGGATCCAGGCGGCGGTCATCGCGACGGGGCATACTCGGGACGATCAGGCGGAGACGGTGCTGATGCGCCTCCTTCGGGGGAGTGGACCGCGGGGACTGGCGGGCATCCCGCCGGTGCGGCCCCACGGCGGCCTGCGCGTGATCCGTCCGCTGATCGAAACGCCGCGCGCCGAGATCACCCGTTATCTCGCGCGGCACGCGCTCGACGCGCGCGAGGACGCGTCCAACCGCGATCTCAGCGTGCTCCGCAACCGCGTCCGCCTTGTCCTTCTGCCGATTCTTGAAGGGTATAATCCCGATGTGCGGCGGGCGCTCGCAAGGCTTGCCGGCGTGATGCGAGACGAAGCGGATGCGCTCGACGCGCTGAGCGCGCGTGATGTGGACGCGGTGCTTCGCGGCACCCGCGCCTCGGTGCGGATCGCTCCGGACGCGTTTGAGCGGCTCCCGGTCGCCCTGCAGCGTCGCGCGCTGCGGGAGGCGATCCGGCGGGTGCGCGGGAACGGCGACCAGATTGCGTTCGTTCATATAGAAGAGGCCCGTTTAGGGGTCCTCGGCGGCCGGTCCGGCGCGGTGTGGGAGGCGCCGGGCGGGGTGCGGATCTTTCGGCGGCCGGATGTGATCGAAGTGACGGCGATGTAGGCCCGGCCGTGTAGTAGGGATTACGTATTTCGAGGGTAACGGCGTGTGCTATAATTTATCGAAGTCGCGGCACGCTCAGGCTTCCGGACGGGTGACACCGGCGGGCCGGCTTCCGCGCGGAGGTCCCCGCGGTGTTCAATAAGTACGTGCGGAATTTGTTGGTCTGGGCCCTCATTCTGGTGGTCGTATTGTACCTCGTGCTGCCGCTGTACCACCAGCGCGCCCCCCGGGAAGAGATCTCCTACAGTGAGTTCATCGACAAGGCCCGCAGCGGTCAGGTCGCGCAGGTGACCGTCAGCGACGAGAGCGTCTCCGGGCAACTGAAGGACGGGCGGTCGTTCCGCGCCTACATTCCGTCGGGCGACGCGTCGTACATCGACCTGCTGCAGTCCAAGGGCGTCACGATCACGGTCGAGCCGCGGTCGCGCTCGTCGATGTGGCCCAACCTGCTGACGACGATGCTCCCGTTCATCGTGCTCGTGGGCCTGTGGATGCTGATGCTCCGTCAGGCGCAGTCCGGATCGAACCAGGCGATGTCGTTCGGCAAGAGCCGCGCCCGTCTGCACACCGAGGCGAAGACGCGGGTGACGTTTGAGGACGTCGCCGGGGTGGACGAGGCGAAGGAAGAGCTGGAGGAGATCATCGAGTTCCTCCGCCATCCGAAGAAGTTCCAGGCCCTCGGGGCGAAGATCCCCCGCGGCGTGCTGCTGGTGGGCCCGCCCGGGAGCGGCAAGACGCTGCTCGCGAAGGCGATCGCGGGCGAGGCGGGGGTGCCGTTCTTCTCCATCTCCGGCAGCGAGTTCGTGGAGATGTTCGTCGGGGTGGGCGCGAGCCGGGTGCGCGACCTGTTCGAGCAGGCGAAGAAGTCGGCGCCGTGCCTCGTGTTCATCGACGAGATCGACGCGGTGGGCCGGCAGCGCGGGGCGGGGTTGGGCGGCGGGCACGACGAGCGCGAGCAGACCCTCAACCAATTGCTGGTCGAGATGGACGGCTTCGATCCCAATGCCGGGATCATCGTGATCGCGGCGACGAACCGGCCGGACATTCTGGACCCGGCCTTGCTGCGCCCGGGGCGGTTCGACCGGCGGATCGTGGTGGACAACCCGGACGCGAAGGGCCGCCGGGCGATCCTGGACGTGCACGTGCGGGGGAAGCCGGTGAGCGAAGACGTGGCCCTCGACGTGCTGGCGCGCCGGACCCCGGGGTTCAGCGGGGCGGACTTGGCCAACATGGTGAACGAGGCGGCGCTCTTGGCGGCGCGGCGGGGGAAGAAGCGGATCGGCCGGTCGGAGATGGACGAGGCGATCGAGCGCGTGATCGCCGGCCCCCAGCGCAAGAGCCGCATCCTCTCGCCGAAGGAGCGGGAGCTCACGGCCTATCACGAGGCGGGGCACGCCCTCTTGGGCAAGCTCCTGCCGCAGGCCAACCCGCCGCACAAGGTGACGATCCTCCCGCGCGGGATGGCGCTCGGCTATACGCTGCCGCTGCCGCAGGAGGAGAAGTACACCCTCACGCGCGGGGAGATCCTCGCCAACATCACGGCGATCCTGGGCGGCCGGGTGGCCGAGGAGATCGTGTTCGGCGAGATCACGACCGGGGCGGCGAACGACTTCGAGAAGGCGACCGACCTCGCGCGCAAGATGGTGACGGAGTTCGGGATGTCGGACAAGCTCGGTCCGCTCACGCTCGGGGCCAAGCACGGGCCGGTGTTCCTCGGGCGCGACCTCGTGGAGAGCCGCAACTACTCGGAAGAGATCGCCTACGAGATCGACAAAGAGATCCGGCACATCATCGACGAGTGCTACAGCCGGGCCCGCCAGGTGCTGACCGAGCACAAGCCCGTGCTGGAGCGGATCTCCCGGGCGCTCCTCGAGCGGGAGTCGCTCGAGAGCGACGAGCTCGACCTGCTGATTGCCGGCCAGCCGCTGCCGCCGGACATGCCGGAAACACCGCCGCCGCTGCCGGGCGTGACGCAGGAGGTCAAGTCGTTCCCGCGGTCCGAGAACAAACCGGTCACGCCGTCGCTGAAGCCCGAGGCAACCGGGTAGTACCCGACCGAACCTACCGAAGCAATCCGGGAAGGAGGAGCCGCGCGGCTCCTCCTTCTTCGTGTAGAATGGACCGGTGAGGTTGGCGTAGGATGGCGAAGATCGGGCAGCTGCGGGGACGCCGCGGACATCGCACCAACTGGGTGCCGGTGGCGGTCTACGTGCTCCTCGTGCTGCTGGTCGGCGGAGGACTCTTCGCCTGGGACCAAGCCTACGAGGCGCGGCAGCGCGCGTTGTTCGCGCCGGCCTCTCCGCCGGTGATCGTCCGCAACATGATCGAGAGCATCGTCGGCGCCGGGGCCGTGTCGAACGTCAAGATCGACGACAAGGCGGGCACCCTCGACGTCACGGTCAAGGACGTGCTCGTCAAGCCCGGCCAGCCGCTCGACGAAAAGAAGAAAAACCTCTCCACCGAAGGCGCCCTCGCGATTCAGTTCGTGCAGAGCCGGCTTCGCTACAAGACCATGACCGTGCATCTCGTCCAGGCCAAGGACGGCAAGCCGCTGGCCACGGTCACGGCGGGCGGCCAGGCCGCCCCGAAGACCGAGTACGCGCCGGACTTGAAGTAAGGTTAGAAGGCGAAGACCGCGCGGACCTCGGCGGTCACCGGCATCGTGCCCGGCAGCACCGGCGTCGCCGGCGCCGCCTGCATCACCGCGAATCCCGGCCGCGGCCCCGTGACCACGCCCACCTGCTCGATTCTGATGAGGCGCAGGCCGCCGACGCCGGCCGCGCCCGCGATCGCGTTGGCGGTGGCCTGCGCGTTCTGCACCGCGAGCCGGACCGCCTGCGCCCGGTACGCCGTCGCATCGCGCAGGGTCCAATTCACGCTGTCCACGCCGTTCGCGCCGGCGCCCACGCCCGCATCGATGACCGCGCCGACGCGGCTGATATCGTCGACGGTGACGAGCACGCGGTTCATCGATTGGTATCCGATGATCGGTCCCGTCCCGCCCGAGTCCGGACGGTGCTGCGGGTACAGGGACACCGTCGTCGTCCGGCTAGCGGTTTGGGGAATCCCCGCGGCCACGATCGCGCGGACCACCTGCGCCATGGTGGCGGCGCTCTGCTGCTGCGCCTCCTGCGCGGTGGGGCGCTGCACGATCACGGAGAGCGCCACGGTCGCGCGGTCGGGCGTGGCATCCACCGAGCCGTCGCCGGTGACGACGATGGTGCGCTCGCGGGCGGCGGGCGGGCCTTCCGGCGCGGGCCTCGGCGTCGGGGCGGTCTGGCTGTAGGCGACGCCGGCGCACCCCACGGCGACGAGCAGCACGGTCGGGACAAGCCAGCGGAACGGCGACATTGTCATCACACCTCCTGATGGTAGCGCACGACTGCTAAAACGCCGCGGAGACGCGCGCGGTTCCTGCGGGGAAGGAACCCCCGCGGTTGGGCAGAACAAAAGGGAGTTCTCGCGCCCCGTGCCGGCGGACCGGCTGCTGTCGGCGGACCGGCTAACGCCGGACTCACCGACCACCATGAAATTACAGCCGGACCCGTCGGCCACCATGAAATGAAAGCACACGGCTCCGACGGAGGGTTGCATGTTCGCATTGAACTTTTATTCGCCGCTGCTGGCCGCCGCGCTCCGCGATGGGACGAAGACGCTGACGGTGCGGCTGGGGGACAAGCGTCCCAAGTATCAGGAAGGTCAAATTGTCTGGGTGACCGTCGGCCAAAAGCACGGCACGCGGCAGAAGGTCTTCACCGCGGTGATCGACCGCGTCGAGGCCAAGCTGCTCCGCGACGTGACGCCGCGCGAGATCATCAAGGACAATCCCGCCGCGCGGGAGCACGGCGATCTGCTCGAGTTTCTCTCGACGATCTACAGCCGGCGCGTCGGCCTCGAGGACACCGTCACCGTCATCCACTTTTCCCGCATCGCCAACGCCAGGGAGGAATGACGCGCCCACTCCGCTGATCGAATGCGTTCCCAACGTGAGCGAGGGCCGGCGGGCCGGCGTGATCGCGCGCATCGCCGGCGCGGCCGGTGCCGGGCCGGGAGCGCGCCTGCTCGACGTCTCTTCGGACGCCGATCACAACCGTACCGTGCTGACCGTGGCGGGCGCGCCGGACGCCGTGTGCGAGGCGGCGCGCCGGGTGGCCGCCGCGGCGGTCGCGGAGATCGATCTCAACGGACATGAGGGCGTGCATCCGCGAATCGGCGCCGTCGACGTCGTGCCGTTCGTTCCGCTCTACCGGGCGTCCATGGCGGAGTGCGCGGCGCTGGCGTACCGGTTCGCGGCGTACGCCGCCGAGTGTCTGCATCTCCCGGTCTACCTCTACGCGGAGGCGGCGCGCCGGCCGGAGTTCCGCAGCCTCGCGGCGATCCGCCGCGGCGGCTTCGAAGGCCTGCGGACCGCGATCGGGACCGCCGGGCGCGGGCCGGACCTGGGGCCGGCGCAGGTGCACCCGACGGCCGGCGCCGTGGCCGTCGGCGCCCGCGGGGTGCTGATCGCGATGAACGTCGACCTGACCGGCGCGGACGTGGCGGTCGCGCGCGCGATTGCCCGCGCGGTCCGGGAGTCGTCGGGCGGTCTGCCCGCGGTCCAGGCCATGGGCGTGTGGCTCCCCCGCCGCGGCGCGGCGCAGGTCTCGATGAACCTGCTCGACTACCGCCGCACGCCGCCGCTGGCCGCGTTCGAACGGGTGCGCGACGAGGCGCAGCGCCGGGGCGCCGGCGTCGCCGCCGGGGAACTGATCGGCTGCGCCCCGCGTGACGCGCTGCCCGCCGATCCTGTGACCGCGCTGCGCCTGCGGGCGTTTCACCCGGGTCAGATCCTGGATCCGGAGCGTCTCGCGGGCGAGCTCGACACCGCCCGCGCGGACGGGCGCCCCTGATCGGGGAGTCCCGGGTGCCGGAGCCGCCCGCCCGGCCCGCCCCGCTGCGGTGCGGGCAGACCGTGTTCGAGTTCGGGCGGCGCACCTTTCTCGTCGGCATCGTCAACATGACGCCCGACTCTTTTGCCGGCGACGGCCTGAACGGCGACGCCGGCGCCGCCGAGGCGATGGGGCAGCGGTGGAAAGAGCAGGGCGCCGACGTGATCGACGTCGGCGGGCAGTCCACGCGCCCGAGCGCGGTGCGGGTGCCGGTCGACGAGGAACTGCGGCGAACGATTCCCGCCGTGCGCCGGCTCGTGTCGGTCGGACTGCCGGTGAGCGTCGATACGTCGTCCGCGCGCGTCGCCGCCGCGGCGCTCGACGCCGGAGCGGCCCTGATCAACGACGTGACCGCGCTCACCGGAGATCCCGCGATGGCCGGTGTCGTCGCGCGCGCCGGCGTGCCCGTCGTGTTGATGGACGGGCGCAACCGCCGCGGCGCCGCGGACATCATGGCGGAGACGCACGCCTACCTCGCCGGCCGCCTGCGCGCGGCGGGCGCGGCCGGCATCGAGCCCGTCCGGGTCGTCGTCGATCCGGGGTACGGATTCGGCGTTTCGCTCGCGCAGAACATGGAGATGCTGCGGCGTCTCAGGGAACTCACCGCGCTCGGCCGTCCGATTCTAATCGGCACGTCGCGCAAAGGGAGCATCGGCAGGGTGTTGAACCTCCCCGTCTATCAGTTGATGGAGGGCACGGCCGCCACGATTGTGATCGCCATCGCCAACGGCGCCGACTTCGTGCGCGTGCACGACGTCCGGGCGATGGTCCGCGTCGCGCGGATGACGGACGCGATCGTGCGCGGTCTTCCGTGAGCGACCGCATCGTGCTGACCGGGCTCGCCTTCTACGCCCACCACGGCGTGGGCGGGGAGGAACAGGAGCGCGGGCAGGTGTTCACCGTGGACGTCGCGGTCGAGGCCGATCTGCACCGCGCCGGACACACCGACGAGCTCGCGGACACGCTCGACTACCGCGACCTCTACGCGCGGATCAGGGATGCGATGACCGGGACGCGCTATCATCTGCTGGAAGCCGCCGCGGAAGCGGTCGCGCACGCGGTGCTCGGCGTCGACCGCGTGCGCGCGGTGACGGTGTGCGTGCGCAAGCCGCACGTGCGGCTCGGCGGCCCGCTCGAGAGCGCCGCCGTCGAAGTGACCCGCCGCCGGGGACCGGTGTGAGCCGCGCGTTTCTCGGTCTCGGCTCGAACGTCGGCGACCGCGCGGGATACCTGCGTGACGCCGTCCGCGGGCTCGATGCCCCGGATCTCCGCGTGACGGGACGATCCGGCGTGTACGAGACCGTCCCCTGGGGGCTGACCGGCCAGGCCACGTACCTGAATCAGGTGGTCGCCGTGGAGACCACGCTCTCGCCGCGCGCGCTGCTCGGCCGGTGCCGCGCCGTCGAGGCGGCGCTGGGGCGCGTGCGGGGTGAGCGGTGGGGTCCCCGCACCGTCGATGTGGATATTTTATTGTACGGAGACGCGACCATCCGTGAGCCCGGCCTGGCGGTGCCCCACGTGGATCTGGCCCGCCGCGCGTTCGTGCTCGTGCCGCTCGCCGAGGTGGCGCCGGGGTTGCGGCTCCCGGACGGGACGGCCGTCGACTCGCTGCTCGCGGCCAGCCCCGACCGCGAGTCGGTCTGGCGCTGGGACGACGCCGACGCCGGCACGATCGGCCGCGAGGTTCGCTGGTACGACACGCTGCCCTCGACCAACGAGCTTGCCCGCCGCGAGGCCGAGGCCGGCGCGGCGGAGGGGCTGGTCGTCGTCGCCGAACAGCAGACCGCCGGGCGGGGACGGCTCGGCCGCGTCTGGGTATCCCCTCCGGGTGGACTCTGGTTTTCGATCATCTTGAGGCCGTCTCTCGGGGTGGCGCAGATCCCGCTCGTCGGGCTGGCCGCGGCCATCGCGACGGCCGCAGCGATCGAGGAGACGACGGGCCTGCACCCGCGCCTGAAGTGGCCGAACGACGTGCTCGTCGGCGGCCGCAAGGTCGCCGGGCTGCTGCTCGAGGCCGGACCCGTCCGCCGCGACTCGCCGGCATGGCTCGTCGCCGGCATCGGCATCAACGTGAACGTGGCGCCGGAGGCCCTGCCGTCGCGCCCGCGGTATCCCGCGACCTCGCTTGCCGCGGCGACGGGCGGCTCCGCCGATCGCGGGCGGCTGCTGCGGGCGCTGCTCCGCCGGCTGAACCGGGACTACGATGAACTCCGGACGCGCGGCGGGGAGGACATCCTGGCGCAGTGGCGGGCGCGATCGGAGACGCTCGGTCGGGTCGTGCACGTGTCCACCGCGTCGGAGACGATCGAGGGCTTGGCCCGCGACGTCGACGAGACCGGGGCGCTGCTGGTTCGAACGCGCGGCGCCGACCGGCGGATCGTCGCGGGCGACGTCACCGGCGAGGCGGAGGCGGGGGCACAATGACCGGGCCGGGGAGCCGGCGGTGACGCACCGCGCCATCACCGACGTGCCCGGCGTGGCGGTCGGGCATGCCACGGATGGCGGGCATCTCACCGGATGCACCGTCGTCGTGTGTGAGGCCGGCGCGATCGCGGGGGTGGCCGTGCTGGGCGGCGCGCCCGGCACGCGCGAGACGGATCTCCTGCGTCCCGAGGCGCTCGTCGATCGCGTGCACGCGATCGTCCTGGCCGGCGGCAGCGCGTTCGGCTTGGCCGCGGCGGACGGCGTGATGCGCGTCCTCGAGGCCCGCGGCATCGGATTCCAGACCGGTGCAGGGCCGGTGCCGATCGTCCCCGCGGCGGTCCTCTTCGATCTTGCGATCGGCAGCGCCGCGGTGCGTCCGGACGCGGCGATGGGTGAGGCGGCGTGCCGCGCGGCCCGGCCGGGACCGGTCGAGGAGGGGAACGTCGGCGCCGGCACGGGCGCCACCGTCGGCAAGCTGCGGGGCGCGGAGAGCCGGATGAAGGCAGGCGTGGGCACGTGGAGCGTGCGCCTGCCCGGCGGCGCAACGGTGGGCGCCCTCGTGGCGACCAACGCGTTCGGCGACGTGCTCGATCCCCACACCGGCCGGATTCTTGCCGGCGCCCGAGATCCCAAGACCGGCGCGTTTCTCGACACCGCCTCGCGGCTCATCGAGGACGACGCGCCGCTCCGCCGTCCGTTCCAGAACACGAGCATCGGGGTGGTCGCGACCGACGCGGTCCTCACCAAGGCCCACGCCGCGCGGCTGGCCATCGCGGCGCACGCCGGCCTCGCGCGCGTCGTCTCGCCTTCGCACACGTCGGCCGACGGCGACACGTTCTTTGTTCTCGGCACCGGGACGACGGCGGCCGGCCGGCTGGCGCTCGAAGCCGCGGTCGCCGGCGCAGTCATGGAGGCCGTCGCGCGATCGGTGCGGCTCGCGAAGAGCGCCGGCGGCGCGCCGGGGCTCGCCGGGTAACGCCCGGACTCCTTTGCGCGTTTAGACAGGAGAGCCGCTCGGGTGGGTCAAACGGACGGGGGCAGATGAAGCGCGTCGTGAGCGTCAGCCTCGGCAGCAGCAAGCGGGACCATCGCGTGGAGACCGAGATCCTCGGCGAGCCGTTCGTCATCGAGCGGATCGGCACCGACGGCGACATGGGGCGCTTCGAGGCGCTGGTGCGCGAGCTCGACGGACGCGTGGATGCGATCGGCATGGGCGGGATCGACCTGGACCTCCGCGCGGGGCGGCGGCGCTACCGGATTCGGGACGCGGCCCGCCTCATCCGCGGCGTCCGCCGCACCCCGGTCGTCGACGGCAGCGGGATCAAGGCGTCGTGGGAAAAGCACCTCATCCTCGAGTACCTTCCGCGGACTTCGGGGATCTCGTTCGCCGGGCGGCGCGTGCTGCTGGTCAGCAGCGTCGACCGGTACGGCATGGCGGAGGCGTTCGCGGAAGCCGGCGCCGTCACGCTCTTCGGCGATTTCTACTTCGCGCTCGGTATTCCGATCCCGATGCGCCGGCTCGTGACCGTGCGCATCCTGGCGGCGTGCCTGCTGCCGGTGATCACGCGGCTGCCGTTCCAGTGGCTCTATCCCACGGGGGAGAAACAGGAGCGGGTCACCCCCAAGTACCCGCGGCTGTTCGAGTGGGCGGAGGTCGTCGCGGGCGATTTTCACTTCATCCGCCGCTACATGCCCGACGATCTCGCGGGCAAGACGATTCTGACCCAGACGATCACCGCCGACGACACCGAGGCGCTCCGACGCCGGGGCGTGCGCCGGCTCATCACCGCGGCCCCCGAGATGGAAGGACGGTCGTTCGCCACCAACGTGCTGGAGGGGATCGTCGTCGCGCTCTCCGGCCGGCGCACGGACACGATGGCGCCGTCCGAGATCATCGGCTGGCTGGAGCGGGCCGGCGTGCGGCCGCGCGTGGAGACCCTCACACCCGACCGCGACGGGACGGCGTCGTGAGCGCGCCCGCGTCCGCCGGGCAAGGTATCGTGGGCACGCCCGCATCCGCCGGGCCCGGCCGCTTCGCCTTCGTCATCCATCCTCTGTACGTCCAGCAGTACGCGCAGAAGTTTCCGATTACGCGCTACCTGCCCGGCCGCCTGGTCGAGCGGGTGTTCCGGGCGGTGCCGCCGTTCGAGGCCTCCCACATCACCGGCATCGTCTCGCCGCTCGGTGCGCGCGCGGAAGGCTGGTTCATCGCGCTGCCGTGGACGCCGCGGGTGCTGCTCGAGGCGCCGGTCGAGCTCGTATACCGGCGGCTCGTCCAGGCGGGGCGGATCGCCGAGCGGCTCGGCGCCGGCATCCTCGGCCTCGGCGCCTTCACCAAGATCGTCGGGGACCGCGGCGTGACCGTGGCGCGCGAGCTCGCGATCGGCGTGACGACCGGGAACAGCCTCACCGCGGCGACGGCGGTGGAGGGGGCGCTGGCGGCGGCGGCGCGGATGGACATCGACCCGGCGCGCGCCCGCGTCGCGGTGCTGGGCGCGACCGGCTCGATCGGCGCGGTCTGCTGCCGGCTGCTGGCCCCGCAGGTCGCGGGGCTCGTGCTGGCGGCCCGAAACCTCGAGCGGCTGGAGTCGCTCGCATCGCGGCTCCGCGCGGAGGGACCTGCCGACGTCGCGGTCACCTCCGATGTGCGGGAGGCCGTGGGGGCGGCCGAGATCGTCCTCACCGTGACCTCGGCCACCGACGTCCTGGTCGAGCCGGAGGACCTGCGTCCGGGCGCGGTTGTCTGCGACGTCGCGCGCCCCCGGAACGTCTCGCGGCTTGTGTACGAGCGGCGGCGCGACGTCCTGGTGATCGACGGCGGCGTGCTGGAGGTGCCGGGCCCGGTCGACTTCGGCCTCGACTTCGGTTTCCCGCCCGGAACCTGCGAGGCGTGCATGGCCGAGACGATGCTGCTCGCGCTCGAACACCGCTATGAGGATTACACGCTCGGCGGCGACCTCGATCTCGACCGCGTGCGGGAGATCCACGCGTTGATGCACCGCCACGGGTTCCGGCTGTCGGGGCTGCGGCGGTTCGAGCGCCGTATCGCCGACGAGGAGGTCGACGCGATCCGCCGCGCAGCGCGGAGCGCGGCGCCGCGATCCCCGGCGCGGGTCGCCGACGCGCCGGCGGACTCGGCCGTCCGGCGGGCGTGATGCCCGCGCCGCCGCAGCGGGCGCCTTTGACATTGCAAATCGCCTTGGGTATACTCAGGGCCGAGGTCGAGACTGAGGGAACGTCCCTCGGTCTCGTCCCCTGTTATTGTCGAAAAAGTTGGAATGGACCGGTGAGCTGAGCCGCATGGACGAAAAAGAAACGATCCTGACCCCCGAAGGCCTGCGCAAGCTGGAAGAGGAACTTGAGTTTCTCAAGTCCGTCAAGCGAAAGGAAGTCGCGGAGCGGATCAAGCAGGCGAAAGAGTTCGGGGACCTCTCGGAAAACTCCGAGTACGAGGACGCCAAGAACGAACAGGCCTTCACGGAGGGGCGGATCCTCACCGTCGAGGGCATGCTCCGCAACGCCAAGGTCATCAACAACCACGACGTGCGCTCGGACGTGGTGTCCATCGGCAGCACCTTGAAGCTCTTGGACGAGTCCGGCGAGGAACTGACGTTCACGATCGTGGGCTCGCCCGAGGCCGATCCCGCGCACGACAAGATCAGCAACGAGTCCCCGGTGGGGCGCGCGGTGCTCGGCAAGCGGAAGGGCGACACCGTGACCGTCCAGGCGCCCGCGGGTACACTTAAGTACACGATCAAGGGGATCAAGCGGTAATTTCCGCGTCCGCGGGCCGTCCGGTCCTCCGCGTTGCCCTGGGGTAGCCCCCCGAATCAGTCCCGTCACCCGTTCCCGTCCACCCGCGTCCCCGTCCGCCTCGGCGTGCCGCCGTGCCGTCCGCGCGCCGCCCGGTTCTGTGAAGGCCGTGTAACGGCGGCCGGAGGCGACGAGGCCGGCGCACGGCGGCCCGGAGGTCCGATGTCCGGCCGGTGGTCGGACCATGAGGGTCTGCACCTCGACGCAGCGGGGAAAAACAGTAGTGCACGAACGGTGTCGCAGAACCTCGCGCGCCGTGAACCACGCAGACGGCAGGAGTCGGAAGACAGGCGAAGAAAGAGGACGCAGCGGCGGAGCCCCGGATCTGGATCGAATCATCATTTCGAGGAATCGTCGGTGAAGCCGCGGCGTATCATTCTGATAGGGAACGTGGGAGGGGGGAGAGCCTTCCCAGACTCTGCCGGGCCTGCCGGGGTTCAGCGATCCACCCGAGCCCTTGGTGCGAACATAGAGAATGCATGGATCGTAGAAGCGAGAGAACAACGATGCTGACGACGCAGCAGACGGCGCACTTGAGGCTCAGGCAGAGAGGGGGTCGACCGCAGGATGTTTGAACGGTTCACCGAGCGTGCACGCCGCGTCATCATCCTGGCGCAGGAAGAGGCCAAGCGGCTCAACCACAGCGCAGTCGGCACCGAGCACATCCTCCTGGGCATCATCCGGGAGGGTGAAGGCGTTGCCAGCAAGGTTCTCGAGTCGCTCAACATCAACCCTGAGCGCGTCCGCGCCGAGATCGAGAGCGCCATCGGCCGCGGCGAGCGCACGCCGTACGAAGAAGTCGCATTCACCCCGCGGGCCAAGAAGGTCCTCGAACTCGCGCTGGACGAGGCCCGCCGGCTGGGTCACAACTACATCGGGACGGAGCACCTGCTCCTCGGATTGATCCGGGAGGGCGAGGGAGTCGCCGCCCGCGTGCTCGAGGCGATGGGTGCCGATCTCGAGCGCGTCCGTTCCCAGGTGGTCTACCTGCTCGGCGAAGAGGGCACCGCCTCCTACACCAAGCAGGCCAGCAAGACGCCCACCCTCGACGAGTTCGGCCGCGACCTCACGAAGCTTGCGCGCGAGAACAAGCTCGACCCGGTGATCGGCCGGGAGCGCGAGATCGAGCGCGTGATTCAGGTGCTGTCCCGGCGGACCAAGAACAACCCGGCGCTCATCGGCGAGCCGGGCGTCGGCAAGACCGCGATCACCGAGGGCCTCGCCCAGCGCATCGTGCGCGGCGACGTGCCCGAGGTGCTGCGCAGCAAGCGCGTGGTGCAGCTCGACCTGGCCGCGCTCGTCGCGGGCACCAAGTACCGCGGCGAGTTCGAAGAGCGGATGAAGAAAGTGATGGAAGAGATCCGCAAGGCGCAGGGCGAGGTCATCCTGTTCGTGGACGAGCTGCACACGCTCGTCGGCGCCGGGGCGGCGGAAGGCGCGATCGACGCGAGCAACATCCTCAAGCCGTCGCTGTCGCGCGGCGAGCTGCAGTGCATCGGCGCGACGACCCTCGACGAGTACCGCAAGTACGTCGAGCGCGACGCCGCGCTCGAGCGGCGCTTCGCGCCGATCCTCGTCGCGGAGCCCAACGTGGATCAGGCCGTCGAGATTCTGCGCGGGCTGCGGGAGCGGTACGAGGCGCACCACGGCGTCAAGATCGGCGACGACGCGCTGGTGGCCGCGGCGCAGCTCGCGGACAAGTACATCTCCGACCGGTTCCTGCCGGACAAGGCCATCGATCTGATGGACGAGGCGGCGAGCAAGATCCGGCTGCAGGCCAGCTTCCTGCCGCAAGAGGTGCGGCAGGCCATGGAAAAGGCCGACCGGGCGCGCCGCGAAAAGGAAGACGCGATCAAGAACCAGGACTTCGAGAAAGCCGCGGGCCTGCGCGACAAGGAAAAGGTGCTCCGGCAAAAACTCGAGGAGCTGGAGAGTTCCTGGAAGACCGACAAGGGCCGGGACATCACGACCGTCTGCGCCGACGACATCGCGGACATCGTCTCGAGCTGGACCGGCATCCCCGTGACCCGCCTCGTCGAAGAGGAGACCGAAAAGCTCCTCAAGATGGAGGACCAGATCCACAAGCGGATCGTGGGCCAGGAAGAAGCGGTCACGGCGGTCGCCCGGGCCGTTCGGCGGGCGCGGGCCGGGCTCAAGGACGCGCGGCGCCCGATCGGCTCGTTCATCTTCCTCGGGCCGACCGGCGTCGGCAAGACCGAGCTGACGCTGGCGCTCGCGGAGTTCCTCTTCGGGGACGAGAACGCGGTCGTGCGGATCGACATGTCCGAGTACACCGAGCGGCACACCGTATCCCGCCTCGTCGGCGCGCCTCCGGGCTACGTCGGCTACGAGGAAGGCGGCCAGCTCACGGAGCAGGTTCGCCGCCGGCCGTATTCGGTCGTGCTGCTCGACGAGATCGAGAAGGCGCACCCGGAGATCTTCAACGTGCTCCTCCAGATCCTGGAGGACGGACGCCTGACCGACGCGCAAGGGCGCGCGGTCGACTTCAAGAACTGCGTCGTGATCATGACGAGCAACGTCGGCGCGCCGCAGATCCAGCGCGAGGGCCAGGGGCTCGGCTTCCGCGGCGTGGCGGACGTGGAGCTCGACGCGCAGCGGCAGTACGACAAGATGAAGTCGCACGTGATGGACGAGCTGCGGCGGGCGTTCCGGCCGGAGTTCCTGAACCGCGTGGACGAGATCATCGTCTTCCGCCCGCTGAACCGCGACCAGATCACGGCGATCGTCGACATCTTGATGGACCGCGTGCGACGCGAGATCCGCGGCCAGGGCATGGGTCTCGCGGTTACGGAGGCGGCGCGCGAGGTACTCGCCAAGGAGGGCTTCGATCCCCAGTACGGGGCGCGGCCGCTGCGGCGGGCGATTCAACGGCTCGTGGAAGACCCGCTGTCGGACGCAATGCTGCGCGGCCGGTTCAGCGCCGGCGACGAGATCATCATCGACGCGCACGACAACGAGCTCGTCTTTGAGAAGAAGCGCGAGCCGGTGACGGTGGACAAGGGGTAGATTCAAGTCCGCCCAGGCGGACGACACGCTGCGGTACGACGGCCCGGGCTCTGAGCCCGGGCCGTCGCATAGTCCGGGGGGCGAGCAATGCCGAAAGCCACGCGTTCAGGCGGCGCGGAGCCGCGGACCGTTTTCGTCTGCCAGGAGTGCGGGTACGAGTCGAGCAAATGGCTCGGCCGCTGTCCCGGGTGTTCCGCGTGGAACAGCCTCGTCGAGGAGCGCCTGGCGGCGCCCGCGGCGGGACGGCGGCCCGGACCGCGGCGTGACCCGGCGCTGACCGCCGCCGCCGACCAGGCCGGCGGGCCGGGTCCGGCGGGGGCCGTGCCGATCGCCGAGGTCGTCCTCGACGACGCCGTGCGCCGCCGGACCGGGCTCACCGAGGTCGACCGGGTGCTCGGCGGCGGCGTCGTGCCGGGATCGCTCATCCTCGTCGGCGGCGACCCCGGCGTCGGCAAGTCTACGCTCGCGCTCGCCGTCGCCCACCACATGGCCACCTCCGGCGGCGCGGTCCGCGACACCCACCCGGTGCTCTACGTCTCCGGCGAGGAGTCGGTCCGCCAGACCAAGATGCGGGCCGCGCGTCTCGGCGTCGATGCGCCGAACCTGCTCGTGCTGGCGGAGACCGATCTCGACCAGATCATCGCCCAGATCGACCGGCTCCGGCCGTCGCTCGTCGTCGTCGATTCGATCCAAACCGTATACCGCGCCGACATCACCGCGGCGCCGGGCAGCGTCGCCCAGATCCGGGAGTGCACCGGCGATCTCCTCCGCGTCGCGAAGACCGACGGCGGGCCGGCGGTGCTGGTGATCGGCCACGTCACCAAAGAGGGCGCGATCGCCGGGCCGCGCGTGCTCGAGCACATGGTCGACACGGTGCTGTACTTCGAGGGCGAGCGCCACCACGCGTACCGCGTCCTGCGCGCGACGAAGAACCGGTTCGGCTCGACCAACGAGATCGGGGTGTTCGCGATGAGCGGGCGGGGCCTCGCGGAGGTCGCGGATCCGTCGGCGCTGTTTCTCGCCGAGCGGCCGGAAGGGGCGTCCGGGTCCGCGGTCGTGTGCGCCATCGAAGGGACGCGGCCGCTGCTTCTCGAGGTGCAGGCGCTCGTGACGCGGACGCCGTTCGGCATGCCGCGGCGCACGGCCGCCGGGATCGACTACAACCGCCTGCTGCTCCTGCTCGCCGTCCTCGAAAAACGCGCCGGGCTTCACCTCTCGGCGCACGACGTGTACGTCAGCGTGGCCGGCGGCGTGCGGGTGGACGAACCCGCCGCGGATCTCGGCGTTGCACTGGCCGTGGCGAGCAGCCATCGGGACCGGCCGGTGGACGCCGGCGCGGTCGCCGTCGGCGAGGTCGGGCTGGGCGGCGAGGTGCGCGCGGTGAGCCAGATCGACCGCCGCATCGCCGAGGCCGCGAAGCTCGGGTTCCGGCGTGTGGTCGCGCCGCGGGCGAACTTGGGGGGGCTCGACGAGATACCCGCGGGCGTCGAGATCACCGGCGTGGACAACGTCGCCGAGGCGCTGGACCGCTTCGTGACGTAGCCGGAAGACGGCGACCCCCCGCCTGCGCGGGGGGTCGCCGATGCCCGTCTCTTCGCCGTTTATTTCAGATTGAAGATGCCGAGCGTCTTGATGCGGCTGTGCTCCTTCTTGCGGATCGCCTCGAGGTCGAGGTCGAGCAGATTGCACAGCGCGGCGATGTAGAAGAGCTCCGACCCGATCTCGCTCTCTACCGCCTCCGTGCAGCGCTCGCACAGCTTCCCGTCGAGATGCGTCTGCACGTACTGCCGGATGTCCGAGAGGCCGACGTCGTTCGGGAACTGCTGCTTGGTCGCCGTGACGGAGATGCACCCGCAGTTGGTGACGGCCTTCGCGATCGCGCGGTTGACCCGGGCCGTCGCCTCCTGGAGCTTCGTCAGCACATCGAGCACGCTGCGGTGCCGCACCAGGTATTCGTCGACCTGCGCCTGAAACGACGGACTCGTCTCTTTCATGAACAGCGCACCCCCCAAGGGCTGGAACGCGCTGTCATTATAGGCGCGGCGTCGCAACAGTGTCAAGAAATCGGCGCGTCGCACTCCTCCGGCGCACTCCGTCCCGCGCGCGGAGCCGCCGTCTCGCGGACGTGTTATGATGGTGGGCGAGATGCGCCGGCTCATTCGTGGCGTCGGTCTCGTGCTCGGCGCCGTCATCGGGTATCAGATCGCCGACGCCGTCCGTTTCGAGATCGCCCGGAGCGGCGGCGAACCGGCGCGCCTAGGGACCTTGGCGGCCGGCATCGTGCTGGGCGCGCTCGTCGGCGCCGCGGCGTCGCACCGGATCGCGGTGTGGTTCGTGTCGTCGATGGGATGGGCGCTGCGCCGGCTCGCGGAGGTGCCGCTGCGAGACGTCGTGTCCGGCGCGGTGGGCCTCCTCGTCGGCCTCTCCGTCGCGTTCCTCGTCAGCATTCCCCTCCAGCGCGTGCCGATCATCGGCGCGTACATCATTCCGATCGCCGCGGTGCTGGGGTTCGGCTACCTCGGCCTGCACCTCGGCATTCAGCGGCGCGAAGACGCGCTGGCGGCGTCCGCCCGGCTTGTGGAGTGGATCGGCCGCGAGCGTCAAGGCCTGCGGCTGCCGTCCCACGGCGGCCCGCGGGGGGGCGCTTCGATTTCATGGTCGCCGGCGGCTGAGTCCGCCGGCAGGCAGGAGGCCGGCGCGCGACCCGTCTTCGCGGGGCGGTACGGCCGGCAGGGCGCCGGTCTGCCCAAGATCCTCGACACGAGCGCGATCATCGACGGGCGGATCGCCGACATCTGCCGTACGGGATTCCTCGAAGGCCCGCTGCTGGTGCCGCGCGGCGTACTCACCGAGCTGCAGCACATCGCGGACTCCGGCGACGCGCTCCGCCGCAACCGCGGCCGGCGCGGCCTCGACGTGCTCGACACCATGCAGCGCGAGCTGCGCAGCGTCCAGGTCTATGATGACGGCCCCGCCGTCCCCGGCGAGCCGGTGGACGCACAGCTGGTGCGCCTCGCGGCGTCCCTCGGCGCCGTGATCGTGACGACCGACTACAACCTCAACAAAGTCGCCGGCCTCCAGGACATCCCAGTGCTGAACGTCAACGAGCTCGCGAACGCCATCAAGCCGGTGATGCTGCCCGGCGAGGATCTGATCGTCCACTTGATCAAGGACGGCAAAGAGGCCGGGCAGGGGATCGGCTATCTGGAAGACGGTACGATGATCGTCGTCGAGGGGGGCAAGAAGCACATCGGGGAGACCCTGCCGACGGTCGTGACCAGCGTGCTGCAGACCGCGGCCGGCCGTATGATCTTCGCACGGCCGAAGGCGCTCGAACGGGACGGCGCGCCGCGGTGAACCGCTCGTTCCGGGTTGCCGCGGTGGTCCCGGCGGCCGGCAGAGGCGAGCGATTTGGCGCCGGCGGACCAAAGGCGCTCCTCCCGCTGCGGGGACGTCCGCTTGTCGAATACGCGCTCGCCGCGCTCAGCGCCGCGCCGGCGGTCGAGGCCATCATCGTCGCGGCGCCGGCGGACGCCGTCGAATCGGTCACGCGCGCGGCCCGCCGCGCCGCCGGCTCGAAGCTCGCGGCGGTGGTGCCCGGCGGGCCGGACCGCCAGGCCTCGGTGGCCCGGGGGTTGGCGGCGCTGCCGGCCGGTCCGGGAATCGTGCTCGTACACGACGGCGCCCGTCCGTTCGTTCCGGTCTCGCTGATCGACGCGGTCGCGGCGGCCGCCGCCGAGGACGGCGCGGCCACGGCCGCGGTCCCGGTGGAGGAGACGGTAAAGCGCGGCGCCGAGGGATGGGTCCGGGAGACGGTCGACCGCGCCGGATTGTTCCGCGTGCAGACCCCGCAGGCGTTCCGGCGCGCGCTGCTCGAAGACGCGCACCGCGAGGCCGAGCGCGCCGGGTTCCGCGGAACGGACGACGCCGCGCTCGTCGAACGGCTCGGACGCCCCGTCCGGCTCGTCCCGGGCGCCCCGCATAACCTGAAGGTCACGGTCCCGGCGGACATGATGCTGGCCGAGGCGCTGCTGCGCCGCGACGCGCCGGCGCCGCCTGCGCCCCGTGTCGGCATCGGGTTCGACGCGCATCGGCTGGTGCCCGGCCGGCCGCTCGTGCTCGGCGGCGTGACCATCCCGTTTCCGCGGGGGCTCGACGGCCACTCGGACGCCGATGTGGTCGCCCACGCCGTGATAGACGCGCTGCTCGGCGCGGCGGGCCGGGGCGACATCGGCGCGCTCTTTCCCCCCGGCGATCCCGCCTACCGCGGCGCCGACAGCATGCGGCTGCTCGGCAGCGTGCGCGCCCTGCTCGCGGAGCACGGCTGGCGCGCGGCGCACATCGACGTGGTCGTGATGGCCGAAGCGCCGCGCCTCGCCCCCCACGCGGAGGCGATGCGCGCGGCGATGGCACGGGCCCTCGACACCGAGCCCGGCCGAATCAGCATCAAGGCGACGACCCTCGAGGGGATGGGCGCCATCGGCCGCGAGGAGGGCATCGCCGCCCAGGCCGTTGCGAGCCTGGAGCCTGTGCCGGCGGAGGCCGGGCGGTGAAACACGGCGTGCGCCGCAGGCCCGCGCTCGCCAAGGGGCGTGACGTCCCCGGCCGTTGGATCGCCGGCCGCTTCGTGCGGCCGCAGCGCAACCTGCTGCCGATCCTGATCGAGGAGGCGGTCACCGACGAGCCCGTGACCGTCGAACCCATGCCGGGCAAGCCCGCCTCGAGACCGGCCGGGATCTGGCGCGGGTCGGAGTTTCATCACGTCGTGAGGCTCTTCGGCCGCCGCTTCGAGCGCGACGCGATGTACGTGCGGCTGCTGAGCGAGCGCGGCCAAGTCTTCGAGCTGCGCCGCACCCTCGAGATGGACCCCTGGACGTGGCGCAGCCGGTGGCGGTGGGACCTCGTCGCGATCATTCGGCTCGTGTCGGTCAGGCGGCTGCCGTCGGATCCGCAGCAGTGGATCTGGCCGACGGGGGCCGGCGTCCGGTGACGCTCAGAGTCTACAGCAGCCTGGCACGGCGCAAGGAGCAGTTCGAGACCGTGCATCCCGGCGAGGCGCGCATGTACGTGTGCGGGCCGAACGTGTACGGTCCCTCGCACGTCGGGCACGCTATGTCGTACGTGGTGTTCGACGTCGTCCGCCGCTATCTCACCTACCGCGGCTACCGCGTCCGCTTCATCCAGAACTTCACGGACATCGAGGACCGGATCATCGAGACCGCGGCGGCCGAAGGCACGACCATCGAGGCGCTCGCGGAGCGGTATATCGCGCGGTTCCTGGCGGAGATGGACGGCCTCGGCGTGCGGCACGCAGAGGCGTATCCGCGCGCGACCCAGGCGATCCCAAAGATGATCGAGGTCATCCGGGTGCTCGAGTCCCGGGGCCTGGCCTACGCCGCGGGGGGCGACGTCTTCTTCCGGGTGACCGCGTTCCCGGGGTACGGCCGTCTCTCCGGCCGATCGCTCGACGAAATGATGGCCGGCGCGCGCATCGACGTGGACGCGCGCAAGGAACACCCGATGGACTTCGTGCTGTGGAAGGCGGCGAAGCCCGGCGAGCCGGCGTGGGATAGTCCTTGGGGACGCGGCCGGCCGGGTTGGCACATCGAATGCACGGCGATGTCGATCGAGCACCTCGGCCCGCAGTTGGATATCCACGGCGGGGGACAGGACGTCGTGTTTCCCCATCACGAGAACGAGATCGCGCAGTCGGAGGGCTACACCGGCAAGCCGTTCGTCCGCTACTGGATGCACAACGGCCTGCTGCGCCTCACGGGCGGCCCGGAGAAGATGACGCGCCATCTGGGCGGCATCATCACGATCCGCGAGGCGCTCGACCGCTACCACCCCGACACGCTGCGCGTCTTCTTCCTCTCGTCGCACTACCGCAACCCGCTCACGTGGACGGACGAGGCGCTGGCCGCCGCGGCCGGCGGGGCGGAGCGCCTCCGCACGGCGCGGGAGAACGCGGAGGATCTGCTCGCCCTGACCGCGGCCCCCGCCTCGGATGCGCCGGAGGTCGCGGGCGCGCTCGGTGCGCTCGCGGAGGCCGCCGTGTCTGCCCGGACCGTGTTCGAAGCGTCGATGGACGACGACTTCGGGACGCCCGGGGCGCTCGCGGGGCTCTTCGACCTCGCGGCGTCGCTGAACCGCGTCACCGATGCGGCGGTCCGCCGCCGCACCGCGCTGTCGGGTGCCGGCGCGCAGACCGTTCGCACCGCGCTCGACACGCTGCGTGAACTGTCCGGCGTGCTCGGCCTGCGCCTCGTCACCGCGCTCACGCCGGCGCAGGCGGCCGCGTTGGCGGAGCTTGCGCGCCGCCTCTCGGAGGAGCGGCCGGATCTCTTCAAGCCTGAGGAACGGCCGGACGGCGTCGGGCCGGCGGAGGCCGGGCCGGCCTTCGTCGCCTACATTGCCCGCGGCCGGGTGGAGGCGCGCCGGCGCAAGGACTGGGCGATCGGCGATCGCGTACGGGCCGATCTCTCCGGACTCGGCATCCTGCTCGAGGACACCCCGGCCGGTTTCAAGTGGCGCGTAAGATAGGCAGCCCCCGCGCGAATCCGTGGAGTGGTTCTCGTCCCGACGACGCGCCCGAAACCGCGCTCGTCGGCCGGCACGCGGTTCTCGAGGCGCTGCGCGCGGGGCAGCCGGTCTCGCGCGTGCTCGTCTCGCGCACCGCGCGCGGGGCGGGGCCGCTGCGGGACATCGTCGAGACCGCCCGCCGCCGCGGCGTGCCGGTTCAGCCGGTCGACGCCAGGCGCCTCGACGGCCTCGCGCAGGGCCTGCCCCATCAGGGGGTGGCGGCGCTCACCGCCGTCCAAGCGCTCGTCGGCCTCGATGACGTGCTCGAGGTCGCGCGGGGGCGCGGCGAGCCGCCGTTTCTCATCGTCCTCGACGGTGTGGAGGATCCGCACAACCTCGGCGCGGTGATCCGCACCGCGGAGGCCGCGGGCGCGCACGGCGTGGTTATTCCCCGCCGCCGGGCCGCCGGGCTCACCCCGGCCGTGGCGCGCGCCGCCGCGGGCGCGACGGCGCATCTCGCGGTCGCGGGCGTCGGCAATCTCGTCGCCGCCCTCGAGGAACTGAAGCAGGCGGGGGTGTGGGTGATCGGCGCCGATCCCGAGGCCGCGGAGCCGTACGACGCCGGCGCGCTCGAGCCGCCGGTGGCGCTCGTGGTCGGCGCGGAAGGACGCGGGCTGCACCGTCTCGTGCGGGAGCGATGCGACCGTCTCGTGCGGATTCCGCTGCGCGGACAGGTGCGGTCCCTCAACGTCTCGGTCGCCGCGGCGCTCCTGCTGTACGAGGTGGCGAGGTGCGCCGGCCGCGTCTCGGCCGGAGGCGACACAACCACCGCGCGATGAGAATCGTTTCTCGCCGCGCCCCGTCTGACGCAGGACCTCCGGCCGCCTTCTGGGCCTACGGCGTGAGCCAAAGCGCGCCTCCTGCCGCGCGCAGTCGATGGCGCCGCGGGCGCATGAATACCGCGTCCGGAGCGATTCGCTTATTGACTCCGCAACCTCCGGTTGTATAATGTGTGTAACTTGCGGCAACAGCCAGAAGCGGTGCCCAGGGGGGAGCAGGCCGGCCGGCCGACACAATCGGACAGCCGGCACCTCGGCCATCCACGTGACGGTCAGCCAGCGCAGACGGTGGTATCCCATATCACAGCGGGAAGACACTCTGGGCGGAGGCGAGACTTGTGGTAGTTGCGCGCAAGGTGGCGGCAGTTGTACCAAGCTACCAGGATATGGGCGATGAACAGCTCGTCGATTGCGCGAAGGGCGGCGATGAATTCGCCGCTGAGTACCTGATCAACAAATACCGCAACTTCGTCCGCGTCAAAGCCAAGGCGTACTTCCTCATCGGAGCCGATCGGGAAGACATCATCCAGGAAGGGATGATCGGGCTCTACAAGGCGATACGGGATTTCCGGCGCGAGAAGCTGTCGTCGTTCCGCGCGTTCGCCGAGCTCTGCATCACCCGCCAGATCATCACCGCGATCAAGACCGCCACCAGACAGAAGCACATTCCGCTTAACTCGTACATCTCGCTCAACAAGCCGATCTACGACGAAGACTCCGACCGGACGCTGCTCGACGTGATCAGCAGCATCAAGGTGTCCGATCCCGAGGAGCTCGTCATCAACCAGGAAGCCTCCCAGACGATGCGGGAGCGCATCCGCAAGAACCTGAGCGACCTCGAGTGCCGCGTGCTGACCGCCTACCTGGAGGGCAAGTCCTACCAGGAGATGGCGACGGAGCTCCACCGCCACGTCAAGTCGATCGACAACGCGCTGCAGCGCGTGAAGCGGAAGCTCGAGCGGAATCTCGAGGGCGAGGAAGACTAGGCGCCCGGCGAGGCAGGCACGAAGCCAACGAGGCGGGTCCGTGATGGACCCGCCTCGGCGTTTCTTCGGCCAGACCGGGCCGGAGCGCTCAGCCGCCGATCTGCGACATGATCCGCTGCTTGGGGATGACGTTGCGCGCGAGGCCGTGGCCCCAGGGCTTCCGGAAGGCCGCCGCGGCAAAGCGCTCGCGGACCTCTTCAAAGGACGCCCCCGCCCGGATCGGCGTCCGCAGATCCACCTCGTCGTCGCGCAGCAGGCACAGGCGCAGCCGGCCCTCGGCCGTGAGCCTGAGGCGCCCGCACTGCGCGCAGAACGGCTGGCTGACCGAGCTGATGAAGCCGAGCGTGCCGCGCGCGCCGTCGAGCCGGTAGGTCCGCGCCGGATCGTAGCCGCTCGTGTCGATCGGCCGCAGCGGGCCCAGCGCCGCTTCGATCCGCGCCATCGTCTCCGCGGTCGGCACGTACGCGCTGGTCTGGAACCCCGCGACGGTGCCGAACGGCATCATCTCGATGAACCGGACGTCCCACCCGCGTTCGAGCGTGAGCCGCGCCAGGTCGGGCGCGGCGCCGTCGTTGAAGCCGCGGACGACGACCGCGTTCACTTTGACCGGCGAGAGACCCGCGCGCTCGGCCGCGTCGAGGCCGCCGAGCACGTCGTCCAGGCGGCCCCACCGGGTGATCCGGTGGAACTGCTCGGGGTCGAGCGTATCGAGGCTGACGTTGACGCGCTTGAGGCCGGCCTCCGCGAGCGGCTGCGCCAGCCGGCCGAGCATGACGCCGTTCGTGGTCATCGCGACGTCGTGAATCCCGTCGATCGCCGCGATCCGCCGGACGAGCTCCACGAGGCCGTGACGAACCGTCGGCTCGCCGCCGGTCAACCGCACCTTGCGCACGCCGAGATCGGCGGCCGCGCGCAGCACCAGCAGGATCTCATCGTCGTTCAGCAGCTCATCCGTGGGCTTGAACTGCATCATTTCGGGCATGCAGTAGACGCACCGGAGGTTGCACCGGTCGGTGAGCGAGATGCGGAGGTCCCGGATCTCTCGTCCGTACTGATCCTTCATCAATGTGCATTATACCAGGAAGAGCCCGGCGGAACGGCGCGTCTCAGGCGGGCAGCGGCGGAGCCGCCGGCGAACAAGCTAGACTCACGAGGTCCTAATGGGCACCGACGAGGAGCGACATGGAATCGAGGTCGGTCAGCGCGCGTCGCTGACCCGTGCGATTTCTGACGAAGACATCGAAGCCTACGCCAGGCTCACCGGGGACTACAATCCGCTCCACGTCGACGAAGCGTTTGCCGTCCGCGGCCGCTTCGGCCGGCGGGTTGCGCACGGTCTGTTGAGCGCCGGCCTCATCTCCGCGGTCCTCGGAACGCGGCTTCCCGGGCCCGGCGCGATCTATCTTCAGCAGACGTTCCGGTTCGCGCGGCCGGTCTATCCCGGCGACACGATCACGGCGACGGTCGAGGTCACCGCGTACCGCGAGGACCGGCGGATCGCCACGCTCACCACGACATGCACCGATCAGCGCGGCGAGGTCGTCCTCGACGGCGAAGCGGTCGTGCTGCTGGACCCTCCGGGGGGGCTCTGATACACTGGCGGTGACGTATCGGCCCCCGTAGCTCAACTCGGCAGAGCACCTCACTTGTAATGAGGGGGTTACCAGTTCGAATCTGGTCGGGGGCTCCAGGTTTACCACGGCTTTGCTCGTGGTTCACCGCTCGCGGCGAGTCCTTACTGTAGCCAAACTGTAGCCAATCTCGCCCTTCGCACGTTAGATCGGCGGCGGTTAACAGTTCTCACGGTGCCGAACGGGTTCAGGCCCCGGAGAGAAGCCGCTTGAACTCCCGGATGGCCCTTCCCACTGCTGATTCTCCGCTTTGATGAGGACCCGCTTGTACGACCCCCTGCACCCCGCGCTCGTGATGCGGGAATCCTACATCGAGCAGGTCGTCGATCAACGGTACTAACCCGCCCGCGCTCATCGTACTGCCTCACGGGCAGGTCCCACCGGCGCGCTTGGATTACCTGCTCCGGGTAAGAGCCACCTTTAATTCCTCGCCGTCGGGGAGCGATCGGGTCACGGTAACCTTCTGACCGTTCATGAGGTCTGCGACTTGGTCCGGTCGGATCGTGATCTTCAGCGTCCCCACATGTGAGGCATCCAGGCGGGCCAGTCACCGGGCCGGCCCGGATAGCCCGAGGCGGACCATCCCCCGTGCATCCCGAAGCCGCCGACGAACGTCACGAGGACCAAGACCGCGAGGATCAGCACCAGGATGAGACTGAAATGCGCCCCGCGTCCCTGGGGCTCGGGCGCAAGCTCCTCGTGCATCTGCCGGTACTGTTCCGGGGGTCAGTTCCCCGCGTGCATATCGGTTATCCAGGATATCGCGGGCAGGGGATCGCAGTGCAGCGGGAGCGGCCGGGAAGAGCCAAGCGGCCAGCCCGAAGGCCAGCATGATCACGAGGACCCAGAACACGAGCATCCACGCCATCATGCCGGGCCACATGGCGCATCGCTCCTCCCGTCTCCGAACGGGTTCACCTCACCGGCTCGCACGATCGAGCCGGTGAGGCGAACCGCCGTGTCCCGCAAGCCGTGCCTGCGGGGCTCAGTTGAGCTCCTTCTCCTGGACAAAGGTCCCGTGCCAGCGATGATACCAGACTTGGCCGGTGTAGGCGTTTACGCTCAGCATCCCGACGACCTTGCCGTCGCGGGTCACATCAAGCGTGTAGTACCCGGGGAAGGTGTCGACGTTGCGCACCTTTGTCCCGGGCAGTTGAGCGGTGAGGAACGACTGCGCGATCGTCTTGGCTCGCGTCGCCGTGATCTGGGGCTGCGCCGTTGTCGCGGACCCGGGGCCCACGCCCGGTCCCCGCTGGCCGCCGGGGCCATAGCCATAGCTACCCATCATCCCGCCGCCTGTCGTGCCACCGGGACCGTAGCCAGAGCCGCCGCCCATCATCCCGCCAGGGCCGTACCCGGAACTGCCGCCCATCATGCCCGGGCCGCCCCGGCCTGCCATGTGCCCAAACTGGGTGTTCCACATCATCGTCTGCGGCTCAGGATGCACGAACCCCGTGGACCGGTCAATCAGGAACTCAAACGCGCCCTGACCGCTGGTCTTGTACTTCACCGCCACGTAGAAATTGTTGGAGAACTCCTGGATCTCGTCCAGCGTCAGGCCGCTATAGCCGCCTCGCGCCAGGACTTGGCGGGCGATCTTCTCCGCCTGTTCGATCGAGACCGGTTGCCAGGTCGCTGCTTGGCTCTGCCCCATGTGGCCCGGCCCCGGCATCCCGTACGGCGGTGCGTACGACTGTGCCAGCACCGGAAGCGCGAGCATGCTCACGACGCCGAGCACTCCCAGGACGATCCACATCCGCGTGTTCATCTCCCCAGGCCTCCTCGCCGTGGTGAGTTGGTACTTCCCGGACGTGTCCACGGCTGCAATTCTGCACCCTTAAGGTACCCGGCCTCCGGGGAGCCCGTATGCGGCTTGTGTGATGATTCTGTGAAGCCGCGGACGCCATCTTCGAGGATCCCGCAGGCCACTGGGGTGGGCGAGGGGCGTGCTGGGTTGGGTGGTCGCCTATGTCACCTGCGGGAGGACAATCGTGAACGTGCTCCCGCGGCCCGGCCCGGGGCTCTCCGCCCGGATCGTGCCGCCGTGCGCCTCGACGAGGTGCCGGGCGATCGTGAGTCCGATCCCGCTTCCGCCGCTGGACCGCGCCCGGGACCGATCTACCCGGTAGAACCGGTCGAAGACATGTGGCAGGTGTTCGGCGGGGATTCCGATTCCGGTATCGGACACGACGATCGCCACCCCGTCGGGATCGCGCCGCACGTAGACGCGCACATGCCCGCCCGCTGGCGTGTACTGCAGAGCGTTGCCAAGGAGATTCGTAAGCACCTGGCCGATGCGGTCGGGGTCCACCGGCACCGCCGGTAGTCCATCGCGAGCCCCGACCTCCAGTGTGACCCCCTTGTCATCGAACTGCGGGCGTAGCCTGGCTGCGGCGGCGTCGATGAGCGCCCGGACATCAACGCGGCGGAGGTGGAGCGGCGCCTGGCCCGCCTCCGCCCGCGAGAGCGCCTGCAGATCGTCCACCAGCCGCTGCAAACGCTCGGTCTCGCGGTGGACACGGTGAAACGTCTCCGGCTCCGGAACGATTACACCGTCCAGCATGCCTTCCATGTTGCCGGCGATGCTGGCGAGCGGCGTCCGGAGCTCATGGGCCACATCCGCAATCAGGTCCCGGCGCCGCGCCTCGACGTGCTGCAGGGTCTCGGCCATGCGGTTGAAGTGCATAGCCAGCTCGCCGAGCTCGTCCTCCGAGGGGACCGGCACCCGGTCGCCGTACCGGCCGTCGGCGACACGCATGCTGGCCCGCGTCATCGCGAGAATCGGTGTGACAATGCGCCGGGTGACAAACACGCTGACCGCAAGCGCGGTCAGGATCGCAGCAACCGTCGCGGCGGCGAGCGCGGTGGTCATGGCCCCGAAGATGCTGTTGAAGAGCGTCGCCACCAGGTCGGGATGCCCACTCAGCAGGCGCGTCATGAGTGCGATATGTGGTGAGAGCGCCGCCGGCGCAAGCGCCTGGACCGTGGTCCACAGCACGACGGCACCGACCATAACCACGAGGAGGTAAGAGGCAAAGAGCTTCCAACCGAGACGGCGCCGCAGCGTCCGAATGCCCCTCATGCCGGGGCATCCCGGAACTTGTACCCGATCCCGCGCACCGTCTCGATTAGACGTGGACGGCCGCGATCGTCGGCGAGCTTGCGGCGGAGGTCCTTGATGTGCGCGTCCACAACGCGGTCATCGCCGAAGTAGTCGGCGCCCCACACGCGTGCGATGAGCTGCTCGCGGCTCAGCACGTGCCCGGGATACGAGGCCAGCGCGTAGAGCAGATCGAACTCCCGGGTGGTCAATTCGAGCCGGACCTCGTCCTTCCAGACTTCGCGCCGCGCGGGATCGATGCGCAGCGTCCGAAACGCCAGCACGCGCGACTGCTCGGGGCCGCGCTCTCGCCTCAGGATGGCGCGGATACGGGCGGTCAACTCGCGCGGACTGAACGGCTTCGTGACGTAGTCGTCCGCGCCGAGGGACAGCCCCACGACCTTGTCCGTCTCCTCCGCTTTGGCCGTAAGCATCACGACGTAGGCGGACGATTCGGTGCGCAGGCGGCGGAGGACTTCCAGGCCGTCGAGGCCGGGGAGTCCGATGTCGAGGACGACCACGTCCGGCTGGAACTGGCGCGCTCTGGCCAGCCCCGCGGCCCCGTCTCTCGCCACCTCGACCTGCAAGCCTTCCCGTGTGAGGTAGGCGCTCAGCAGATCCACGATGCTCTGGTCGTCGTCGATCACGAGCACCTTTACCCCCGCCATGAGCGTGGTGGTTCGAGGCGCGGACACAGAGCCCCCGCTCGCCCTCTTCCGGGCCGGCGACAAGCGCTTGAGGGGAGCCTCTCCGGCGCAGACCTGAAGACCGAATGCGACCTGGAACCGATGCCGTTACGTCACCCGGTCGCTACGATAGCCTTGGGTTTTCTTGCGTTCTACAACGATGAGGTGAGCACGATGATGTGGCCATATGGATACGGTCCGGGGTGGGGCTGGATGATCGGGGGGTGGGTTATGATGCTCGTGTTTTGGGCGCTGGTGATCATCGGTATCGTCGCGTTGGTTCGCTACTTGAGCGATCGGGGCGGCGCGACGCGGTTAAAGGAGCCAGAGGCGCCTCTCGATATCCTTCGCCGCCGATATGCGGCCGGGGACATCACTAAGGAACAGTTTGAGGAGATGAAGCGGAACGTGGCGTGAGAGGCGACGGTCGGCACGAAATCTCCGGCCATGATGCGATCGCATGCCGTGGAGGTGGAAGATGCTGCCAGCCGGTGCCTTGATTAAGACGCTCCGCCGGATCATCGCCGCTGTCGTGCTTGTTCCGGCGGCGCTTCAAGTGATCCCGGTTGCGTCCATCGGTTCGGTTCCCCGATCAGTAGTCGTGATCGATGCGCAAGATCCGCACCCCCTCTCCTCGGTCGTGCAATCGCGACGATGCACTACCTCGCCTCGATGCGACAACGGCAAGGACGGCATCGATATTGTCGAGTTGCTCACGGGCACACTACCCGCACTCCCGATGCTCGCTACGGTGCTGACGGACACGGACTGCGCTCCCGACCGCTACGGTATTTCGCATTGCCTCAACGCCCTGCGGCTCCGGAACGGAGACCGATTGGTGGTCCGCCACAATCACAATATGACCGCGTATCCTTGCCTCACGCCGGGTGACACCGTCCGCGTGACGAAGGCTAGCCAGACGAGGTGACCGAGACCACGTACAACAGACCCTCAAAGAGAAACTCGGCTCGACATTCCGGCGGCCATGCATGATTCGTCGGCTCGACTGGTTCTCGTCGTTGAGCCATGGTTCCCGTCACTGCGCGCCTATGGAGCGTGAAGCATGCGCTACCGTTTCTCTGGATATGTGAGCCCTGTTCTCCTCGTGGTCGCGCCGTTCTGCCGCGAAGCGGGCCAGCATGATCAAGTGCCTGCCTTGGCCGACAGAACCACGACGGTAGCGCGGCGACCACGACCACGTCGCTCACCCGAGCGGAATCGGCCAGATGACAGAGATCTTACGTTCATTAACCCCTTGGCAAGTGTGCCTCACAGAACCCGTGGGCGGGTTGCACTGAGCCTTTCCAACGCTCAAGAAAAGAGGTGAGCGTCGTGGCACACGCGGGGGCTCGTTCTGATCAACGTGGGCGACATGTTCACGCTGCAATGCCGGGGGAGCCCCGTGCCGACGGCGTGACGGACTTCGAGCAACTCCATCGTGCGCTTCGTCCAGGGATACATCGCTATCTTGCGGGTCTCGTCGGTGAGGATGAGGCGGAAGACCTGACCCAAGAGGTCTTCGTCAAGGTAAGCGACAGCCTCGGTGGGTTTCGAGGAGAGTCCAGTGTCTCCACTTGGGTTTATCGAATCGCGAAGAACGTTGCGATCGACCGGCTGCGAAGCGTAGCGTCCTCATCACATCTCGCGACGGAGTTGTCGAACAAGATCGCTGCGGAACAAGCGCCACCTCCTGTCGAGCAACAACACGTGCGGAAGGAAATGAATGACTGCATCCGACAATTCGTTGCGAACCTTCCACCGGACTATCGGTCGGTCATGATTCTCAGCGAGTTGAAGGGGCTTAGTAACCGCCAGATTGCGGACGCCCTGGGGCTCACGCTCGACACGGTCAAAATCAGGCTGCATCGGGCGCGAGCGCGGCTCAAGGCGGACTTGGCCGCTGGCTGCAGCTTTTACCGGGACGATCGAAATGAACTGGCATGCGAGCCGAAGTTCGAGCCTGTATCCTTTTCCCCTCGACCTCCGTCTATAGGGCTGAATGACGGCGGTGGACGCCGTCAATAGGCGAGAGGAGGAATCGACGATGTGGGTACCGTGGGGGGCGTGGGGAATCTTTCCGCTGGTGTGCCTGTTCATGATGCTGGTTTGTGGCGTCATCATGCTTCTTGCTATGAGCCGAGGAGGCGGGTTCACGGGTATAGCGCGGCATTGCTGCGCGGGCCGGCACGGCGCGTCGGAAGGGCCGAAGCGCGACGCGGCGTAGGCGGGAGACTACGATGAAACACCATACGCCTGATTATTCTGTCGGTGTTGCCGGAGTGGAGGGCTTCTGCCCCACGGGC